>JAKSIQ010000037.1 GCA_024398755.1 Bacteroidaceae bacterium
ATGTCAAGAATGAAACACCAGTCATCGGCATACGCTTCGCTGCTGGTTCTCGGCATTGCCATCCTGTCATATTCGGTTCCTGACCTGGTAGGCGGCAACGGCTATCTGAGCGCATATCTTGCAGGCATTATTCTGGGAAATGAGGACTTCAAGTTCAAGAAGGATCTGGTTGCCTTCTTTGACGGCCTTACCGGTTTCATGCAGGTAATCATCTTCTTCATGCTGGGTCTGCTGGCAAGGCCTGCCATGCTGCACAAGGCCATACTGCCGGCATTTGCCATATTCCTGTTCATGCTGGTAATTGCACGTCCCGCATCGGTCAATGCCGTGCTGACGTTTTTCAGGAAAGGGGGCCGTTACAATTTGAAGCAGCAGACGCTGATATCGTTCGTCGGTCTTAGGGGAGCGGCATCGATTGTGTTTGCAATCATGGCAATAGGCGGTCTGGATTCGGCTCCGGAGCATGACATATTCAACATAGTGTTCTGTCTGGTGCTGCTGTCAATCTCCATACAGGGTACGCTTATTCCGTTTGTGGCCCGCAGACTTGACATGATTGACGGCGACGAGGATGTCATGAAGACCTTCAACGACTTCCAGGACAATACGAACGCCCAGTTCAGCCGTGTTGACCTGACGGAAGACAGCCTGTGGAACGGCAAGCAGATAAAGGAGCTGGGGCTTCCGCGCAACATTCTCATTGTCATGGTTATGCGCGGAAAGCAGCGCATCACCCCACGCGGCAATACAAGACTGACGGCCGGTGACCGTGTGGTACTCATTACAAAAACGTTTGAGGACAGCGGCACTTACCTTGAAGAGCATACCATACGCAGCAAGTGGCAGGGCAAGTCCATCAAGGAGTATGACAGGCCCGACAGGGGTATAATAGTAATGGTAAGGCGCGGGGAAAGCAACATAATTCCGAACGGCAACACCATTCTTGCAACCGGTGATGTCGTTGTCCTGTGCCGTACTTCCAATACGCTTGAAGAATGAAGGTCCTGGTCGGAATGAGCGGCGGTCTTGACAGCACTGCGGTATGTATGCTGCTGCAGAGTCAGGGCTATCAGGTGGTCGGGCTTACAATCCGGAACACGGACATCGGTCTCCAGCCCGGTCAGGAAGAACCGCAGTATGTGGTTGAGGCGCGGCGTCTGGCAGCAGCACTCGGCATCGAACATCATGTGGCCGATGAACGTGAGCGTTTTGACCGTGATGTTGAGGTGCCTTTCGCTCAGGCATGGCTTGACGGTCTGACACCGAATCCGTGCATACGGTGCAATCCGATGTTCAAGTTCGCCATTCTCATGGAGTGGGCCGACAGGCTGGGCTGTGACAGAATTGCCACGGGACATTACGCCGGTACCGAATGTGCCGATGGCGTGTGGTACATTTGCCGTGGGGCCGATGCCCGCAAAGACCAGAGCTACTTCCTTTACAGGCTTTCGCAGCAGCAGATAGAACGCACTATGTTCCCTATAGGCGGTATGACCAAGACACAGGTGCGCGCTTTCCTGGCCGATAACGGGTTCGAGTCCAAATCGGCCGATGGCGAGAGTATGGAGGTGTGTTTCATTGAAGATGACTACCGTGCGTGGCTGCGCCGCAGAATGCCGCAGATTGACAGCCTGATAGGCCCTGGCAAGTTCGTTGACAGCGAAGGTCATGTGATAGGCGCGCATCAGGGATATCCTTTCTATACCATAGGACAGCGCAAGGGCCTGAAAGTGGCCTTCGGCGAACCGCGTTATGTTCTGCGCACCAATCCGCCCAAGAATACGGTAATGCTGGGGCTGCCTCAAGATCTGGAGACCGACTGCATGATGGTCAGTGACATATGCTTTGCAGGCATGTCTCCCGGTGAATATCCGCAGGGCGTCCTTGAGGTGATGATCCGGTATCACAGCCGTCCGGTTCCGTGTCATATAGAGAAGATTGACGCCGCAGACCTGTGGATGGTGCGTCTGCATGAGACCGTCCAGGCGGTTACGCCCGGCCAGTATGCCGTATTCTACAACGCCGGCCGCGTTCTTGGAGGTGCAATGATAACAAGTCAGAGAGGAATAAACCAATACAGATGAAAGACATGGAAAGTGTGACATTACTTGAACTCAACAGGCTTATAGCCGGAAATCTAAGCCGTTGTATGCCAGGTACCTATTGGGTACAGGCTGAAATCAGCAGCATGAACAGCTCGGGCGCCGGAGGCCACTGCTATCTTGAACTGGTCCAGAAGGACACGTCGGGCAGACGTTTCCTGGCAAAAGTCAAGGCCAATATATGGGCCGGAATATGGTCGCGTCTTAAAGTGCGCTTCGAACAGAGCACCGGTCAGCGCCTGCAGGTGGGAATGAAGGTGCTGCTTCAGGCCGAGGTGCAGTATCACGAAGTATATGGACTGTCGTTGGTGGTATATGACATTGATCCCACATATACGATGGGCGACATGGCCCGCCGCCGCAGAGAAATACTGGCTCAGCTTGAGGCTGAGGGTGTGATTGGCCTGAACCGTGAGCTGCCAATGCCGATGGTGCCGCAGAGAATAGCCATAGTGTCATCGGCCACGGCCGCAGGGTACGGCGATTTCTGCAACCAGCTGACAGGTAACCCTTACGGCTTCCAGTTCACGCTACAGCTGTTCCCCGCACTCATGCAGGGCGACGGTACCGAGGCCAGCGTCATTCAGTCTCTGAACGTCATTGCCCGCCAGTGTGACCGATGGGATGTGGTGGTAATAATAAGAGGTGGAGGTTCAGTCAGCGAACTGAGCTGCTTCGACTCATACATGATGGCCATGAACATTGCCAATTTCCCGCTCCCGGTAATTACCGGCATAGGCCATGAACGTGATGATACGGTCTGTGACGTGGTGGCACATACAAAGGTCAAGACGCCAACGGCTGCGGCCGAACTCCTGCTGGCGCGCGTGCTTGAAAGTGCCCAGGTTATGGAAACCCTGGCCAGGCGTATGGCTCAGGCTCTTGACAGCCGTATGAACATGGAGAAAATGCGTTTGCAGAGTCTGGCACAGACCATTCCTTCGCTTTTCCTGCTGCTCAAGGAAAAGCAGGAAAAGAAACTGGACCAGTTGTGGGGACGCATGACTGCCGGAATCAGAGTGCAGCTGCAGCAGCAGGAATTCTGCCTGCAGCGTATTCAGACAGGTATGGGCCAGTCTGTAGAACGGTATTTCACCGACCAGCGTCACCGTCTGGACCTTATGGAGCAGAAACTTCAGGCCGCCAACCCGGAGCGTATTCTTGCCCGAGGCTACAGCGTCACCATGAAGGACGGTCGTGCGGTTACAGGCACATCGTCCCTGAAGAAAGGTGACATGCTGACTACCCGTCTGGCCGATGGAACAATTGAAAGTGTAATCATTTAAACTGTAAATACTATGAAGTACGAAGAAGCTATCAAACGTCTCGAGGAGATTGTTTCACTTATTGAAGAGAACAAACTTGACATTGACAACACTACAGAGTGTCTCAAGGAGGCACAGCAGCTCATAAAGTTCTGCCGCGACAAGCTTTATAAGACCGATCAGGAAATCCAGGCCATTCTTGACCCCCAGCAGTGAGCATGTTTTTTTTGGCGTGGCTGAATGACGGGTATTGGAAACTTATTCGTATGTTTGCAGAACCTGCGTAGTCAAGCATATTAACCTTAATACATAACCAATGAAGAAAATTGTACTTTCACTCATGGCACTTGCAACAGTGTCAGCTTATGCACAGTTCGGCGGTTTCGGCGGTTTCGGCGGCCGTGGTCAGGGAAATCCTACTGTTCCGTCAGTAACCGAGAATGTAACCGAAGACTTCAAGCCGGCTTCAAACAACCAGTCGGGTCACCAGTATCCTATGGTCAACTCACAGCGTATGGTACGTGCACAGATTTCTGCACCGGACGCAACATCGGTAGGTCTTGACATTGACGGCAAGATATATTCAATGAGCAAGGACGAAAACGGCGTATGGACCGGTACATCGGCTCCTCAGGACGAAGGCTTCCACTATTATCAGCTGAACATTGACGGTGCCAGCGTTCCGGATCCGGGCAGCCTGTACTACTATGGTGCCAGCCGTTGGGGCAGTGCCATTGAAGTGCCTTCAACCGACCAGGATTTCTGGCAGGTCAAGAACGTACCGCAGGGCTCAATGAACGAAGTCTATTACTGGTCAACAGTAACGGAAAAGATGCGTCACTGCTACATTTACTTCCCGAACGAGTATTACACCAACACCACCAAGAAGTATCCGGTTCTCTACCTGATGCACGGCATGGGTGAGAACGAACACGGTTGGGCAGAGCAGGGCCATACAGCTCAGATAATGGATAATCTGATTGCTGAAAAGAAGGCTGTTCCGTTCATCATTGTCATTGACTGTCTGGATGCTCAGCCCGCACAGCGTGCACAGGCTCCCGCACAGGGTCAGGGCGGTTTTGGCGGCTTTGGCGGATTCGGCATGGGCGGCGCATTCCAGGATGTTCTTATCAAGGATATCATTCCTATGGTTGAAAAGAACTACCGTGTAATTGCCGATCCTCAGCATCGCGGCATGGCCGGTCTGTCAATGGGTGGTATGACTACACATTCAGTTACTCTTGCCAATCCGACCACATTCGCATACGTCGGAATGTTCAGCGGCGGTACATTCAATACCGGCGAACTTGAGAACAACGATGATTTCAAGAAGACCAACAAGGTCCTGTTCATGAGCTGCGGCGGTAAGGAGAACATGGGCGTAATGGAGGCAGCCGAGAATCTGAAGAAGATTGGTATCAATGCTACCGGTTACATTTCACCTGAAACCGCTCACGAATGGCACACATGGCGTCGTTCACTGTATCAGTTTGTACAGCTTATTTTCAAATAACCTAATTACAACTTAAATGAAGAAGTTTATTGCACTGTTCAGCGCTGCAGCTCTTACTGCAAGTTTCTGTGTAGCACAGAACGCTGAAATCAAGGAGGACTTCGTTCCTTCATCAATGAACCAGCCGGGACAGCAGTACCCGATGGTCAATTCACAGGGTTATGCCCGTTTCCGCATTCAGGCTCCTAACGCACAGGCTGTTTCAGTAGGTCTGGGTCTTGGCGGCACACGCGGTGGCACTGACCTTGTAAAGGGCGAAGACGGCTACTGGACCGGTACGACAAGCGAACCTCTGGTAGAAGGTTTCCACTACTATCACATAACCATTGACGGCGGTACTTTCAATGACCCCGGAACCAACAACTACTACGGTTCTACACGCTGGGAAAGCGGTATTGAAATTCCCACCAATGCAGACAAGGACATCTATGCCGAGCGTGACGTTCCGCACGGATTCGTACAGCAGATTCTCGTTTGGTCAAAGAGCCGTAACGAGCTGGCCCGCGCATTCGTCTATACTCCTCCCATGTACTATCAGGACAAGGCTGACAAGAAGTATCCTGTTCTGTATCTGCAGCACGGCTGGGGTGAGGACGAGACCGCATGGATGACTCAGGGCCACGCAAATCTTATTCTTGACAACCTGATTGCCGACGGCAAGATCAAGCCTGTCATTGTTGTATGCACATACGGCATGACCAACGGCGGCTTCGGCCCGGGCATGGGCTTTGGCGGCGCACGTCCTGCAGCCCGTCCTGCCGGTCAGGCTCCTGCAGCCGGTGCAGCTCCCGCACAGCGTCCTGCCGCTCCAGCAGCTGGCGCAGCACGTCCTCAGGGACAGCGTCCTGCCGGCGGTTTCGGTGGCTTTGGCAGCAACGAAGGCTTCCAGACATTCCTTTGCGACGAACTGGTTCCTTATGTTGACGCTCACTTCCGCACTCTCGCCAACAAGGACAACCGCGCTATGGCCGGCCTGTCTATGGGAGGTATGGAAACCCACTCAATCACTCTTGCCCGTCCTGAAATGTTCGGTTACTACGGTCTGCTCTCAGGCGGTCAGTATGCACCGTCAGAAATCGCTGACAAGAAGCAGGTCAAGAAGATTTTCATGAGCTGCGGTGAGAAGGAAAGCCCCGATGCAATCATGAAGGCTGCCGATTCAATGAAGGAAGCAGGTTTCGAGACAATGGGTTATGTTTCACCTAACACTGCCCATGAGTTCCTGACATGGCGCCGTTCACTTTACCAGATGCTCCAGTTCTTCTGGCCTGCAAAGTGACGCATTTGTGAAATTTTTAAGCGGTCGGCCTTGCGCCGGCCGCTTTTTTTTGTACTTTAGCGAGCCAATGTGCAAATTCAAATTTTATTTATAAACCTAATTAAAGTTCACTATGAACAGAACATTCAAATCAATTATGGCATTCTCAATGCTTGCAGTAGTTTGCAGCTGCGCATCGAAGAAGGCCGCAGTCGAAGAAGACGCTGCTCAGGCCGGCGTTCAGTATGACGTTGCTCCTGACCGTATCGCTAACCGGAACGTTGAGTATGACCAGTACTTTGTGGAGCTTGACGAGAACGCAGCTCCCGCCACTCCCGATGAAAGAGGCTTCATCCGCCGTTGGACTCTTCTGGAACCTATCAACAAGCCTAACAGCGGCAATACCGTATTCACAGACAGCTATATTCTCAAGGAACTTACCAAGGAATACTTCCCAGGACAGTTTGCAAATGCAGCTCCTGAAATCGGTTCTACAGTCGAAGTCGAATCAGAGGCTCCACGCCAGGGTGGCCGTGGTTTCGGAGGCTTCGGTGGCGGTCAGCAGCAGGCACAGCCGGCCGCTCCAGCTACTGTAAAGCAGACTCTGAAGTGGCACGCCATTGACAGCAAGCTGTTCAACATCAAGCTTATCCGCTTTGCAAAGGGCGTCCGTGAGGACAAGAACGGTTACGGTCTGATATTCAATGCCGTTACAGTCATCAACTGCGAACAGGACATGACAGTGTTCCTGGCTGCAGGTTCAAACTCAGCTTCAATCTGGTGGGTTAACGGTGAGAAGGTTCTGACACTTCAGGCAGACCGCCGTATGGTTGCCGATGACGGTATGTCACAGCGCATCAACCTCAAGAAGGGTAAGAACATTGTCCGCGCCGCTGTCATCAACGGTCCCGGCATGAGCGACATGTGCTGCCGCTTCTACAATGAAGACGGATCAATTGTAAAGAACATCACCATTACCAACAAGTAATCATTAAATCGAAAGCAATATGAAATCAATATTCAAGATTGGCCTTATGGCCCTTGCTTCAGTTGCAATGACTGAAACTGCTATGGCTCAGATCGGTGCTCCATTCATTCACGATCCTGCCACTGTTGCCGAATGTGACGGTAAATACTATACTTGGGGAACAGGCGGTTCAGGCCTCGTTTCAGAAGACGGTTGGGTATGGACCAGCGGCAAGAGCATTCCCGGTGTCGGTGCAGCTCCTGACATGCTGAAGATCGGTGACCGTTATCTGCTTGCCTATTCAACCACAGGCGGTGGTCTTGGAGGTACCCACAAAGGCGGTATTGTAACCTGCTGGGGCAAGACTCTGGATCCCAACTCTCCCGACTACGGTTTCCCACCTGCTGCAGAGCGTACACAGGTTGCCTATTCACTTGACGACGAAGACTGCGATGCCATTGACGCCGGTCTTATCATGACTCCGGAAGGCCGTCTGTTCGTTACCTTCGGTACATATTTCGGCTTTATCCGCGTATGCGAACTTAACCCGGAAACAGCTGAACGTCTGGATACCCTGGCACCTGACATCAATGTCGCTGTTGACTGCGAGGCTTCCACAATGATTTATCACGACGGCTATTACTACCTGCTGGGTACTCACGGCACATGCTGCGACGGTGTTAACTCAACATACAACATTGTATGCGGCCGTTCACAGAGCCCTACCGGTCCTTTCATTGACAATGTAGGCCGTGACATGGTTGAAGGTGGTGGCAAGATGGTTCTTGGTTGCCGCGACGGATATGCAGGCGCAGGTCACTTTGGCCGTACCATCATTGAAGAAGGCGTTGAAAAGATGTCATTCCACTGGGAGGCTGACTATTCAATGTCAGGCCGCAGCACTCTGGCCATTCTGCCTATCGTTTGGAGAAACGGCTGGCCCGAGGCTGGTTACAACGTAAAGAACGGTGTTTACGAGATTGAATCAGAGCGTCGCGGTTATGCTCTTGAACTTGCTACAGAGTATGTCCGTCTTGGAGGCGGTATGGGTATGTTCGGTGGCCGTGGTGGCGCCCAGCAGGCAAACACCCAGGTTGCTTTCCAGAAGTTGGAAGACGTTATCGAAGGCTGGCCTGCCGGTAACATTGACATCCGCGTATGTGACTATCAGTTCCGCCCGAACCAGAAGTGGGAACTCGTAGCTCTTGAAGAAGGTACACTTGGTGCTCCTTACTACAAGATTGTAATTGCCGGTACAAACCGCGCTCTTGCAGCTGCTGAGAACAAGTCACTGACTTCAGTTCCTGAATTCACAGGTGCTCCTGAACAGATGTGGCGCGTTGACCAGCTGACCGACGGTACATATCGCCTTATGCCTAAGGCTGTTCCCGGTTGCAGCGAAGCTCTCTGCCTGATGTCTGCAGGTGACTCAAATGCTACCCTTGGCAAGTTCGACTTCAACAATGTGAACTGCAAGTGGAACTTCCGTCAGTATTGATCTGCTGATTCCTATTGAACATAAGAGGCCGGCTGACTCGATCAGTCGGCCTCTTCTTATTTCAAAACAGGTTCTAAAACGGCCGGCGGTTTCGCTTTTTTGTGAAACCGCTTAATGATAAGCTGTGGATTTGCGTATAATTGCGGCGGAATACCGATACCACCATCATTTCTAATTTACCATTAACAGAAAAATCAAAAAACTATGAAAATGAAAAGAAAAGGACTGCTCCTGTTAGCCATGGCCTGCGCTATGATGTCATGTACGGAAACACTCATTGACAAGAGTCTGGACGGCGATGATGTCAGATTGACGCTTAAAGTGAATTCCATTGACCAGGTGCCGTTCACCAAGGTGATTCAAAATGGGACAAAGGGTTCTGCAAGCCCTGGAATGGTATGCTCCAAAGTGAACTTTGCCGTTTATTCGTATCAGGGTGATGTGCTGACCAAACAGCAGGAAAACCAGGACTTTGGAAGTGACGGATTCGGTACGGCATCGTTCAACCTTGAGGAAGGAACTTACAAGATTGTGGTTCTGGCGCATGGCGGCGACGGCAATCCTACCATGACAACACCGACAAAAATCACATTCAACAACAAGAACGGCCTGAAGATAACGGACACCTTTCTGTATAGTGCCGATGTCAACATAACCAAGGATATGCATGAGTTATCCCTTGATTTGAAACGTGTTGTTGCCATGTTCCAGCTGCATTTGGATGATGCGAGCCTTCCGGAGGGTGTGAGCCAGCTGCGCTTTGAGTATTCGGGCGGAAGCAGTACGATTGATGCTGTGTCCGGACTTGGCTGTGTGGCCAGCAAACAGACTGAAACTTTGGAATGTCGGCCTGGCGTAATGGAATATGGAGTCTACACATTTGTCCGTGGCGACAGTGACAAACTGAAAATCAAAGTCAGCGCTTTGAACAGTTCAGGTGAGGTGCTGAAAGAACAGGAGTTCCAGGATGTGCCGATAACCTGCAACTACATAACACGTTACACGGGAAAAATGTTCAACAAGGAAATTCTGGTTTCCGGTTTCAGCGTTATGCTGGATAATGAATGGGCCGGAACCGTTGACCGTACATTTTGAGGATATTATCTGACAGTAATGTGCAGGCAGGTCTGCTGCTTTTCGTATTTGACATAGCAGCGGTTCTGTCTGCGCATGTCGTATGCCACTTCCATGAGAATCTGGTTCATTTTTTCAACCGAAGCCTTCTTGCCTCTTAGCGGAGTCTGGAAGGTCCTGTATGAAATGTCAAAGGTTGTGCCGTAGCAGTGGCATGAATTGCTGCTGGAGTTGACATTGGTCTTTTGCAACTTTTTGACGCTGTCAGGAGTACGTAGCAGACTGGTGACGGTGAAACGGTGGTTGCTGTTGTATCCGCGGTTAAAAAGTGAGTCTTGAAATGCCTTGCCCATATCTTCAAGCAGCCTTGAGGCTTTTGGCGTCAGGTATGGAAGCGAGTGTGTCAGCTTCTGGACGTGATAGTAATCGCAACTTTCAATTTTGCGGAGTCGGAAATTTCTGACATCGTCCTCGCAGTTGACGAATTCCTTTATTCCGTTGTTCTTGGCGGCCTCAAGCTGGACATCATTCCTGTCATTGAAAATGTTCCTGTACTGTAAACGTGGCTCGGAACAGTCTTGATTGTGGTTGATTTCCCCTTCGGTCACCAACTGGACAATGTCTCGCCCATAACCTTGCAGACATCCGGGAATACGGTACATTCCTATTCCGATAATGACCACCAGAGCATAGAAAACCAACATTCCTATTGCAAAAGTGACGTTTCTTATACCGTCCAGCTTGAAGACCCTCTTAAGCAGATTCCCATACCATTTTATGAAACGCGGGTGGAAAATCTCAATCAGAATTCCAACTGCAGGCATGAGACTGGTTGAAATCTTATATCCGATTGTGCCCTCGCTTTGGTAATTGTAGTATCCGCAGACAATCAGCAGTACAATGAAAATTATATAATAGATAATGCCGAAGATCCATTTGAACACATTCTTTTCAGGCTTGCCGGTCAAATGGAAAAGGGCGGCTGAACTTCCAAGACACAGCACCCATTCCAAAACCAGAAATATTCCCGGTGTTGACTGATCGGATGGCGTGAACCATTTGCCTACGGCATCGGTCCAGACGAAAAGGACAATGCCTAGAAGAATAATTCTTATGGTTCTGATTTTTCTGTCGAGAGATATGTTGTCTCCGATTCTTTCGCGATGATTTGTAGTGCCTGATTCCATATCGGACTACAAATTTAATTTATTTGGGCTGCATTTTTGATATGGTTCGGGCGTTTTTTGTAAATTCGCGGAAAATATTGGAAATACAGATATGAAAGAACTTGACTGGGCGAATCTGCCCTTCGGTTATATGAAGACCGACTGGAACGTAAGAATAGCTTACAAGGATGGTAAATGGGGTGAAATTGAGGAGACAGACTCCGAATATATTCCAATTCATATTGGCGCCACATGCCTTCATTACGGTCAGGAGTGCTTTGAGGGAATCAAGGCTTTCAAGGGTGCCGATGACCAGGTACGCGTGTTCCGCATGGATGAGAACGCAAAGCGCATGCAGAGTACCTGCCGTGCCACTATGATGCCGGAACTTCCGACTGAGACATTCTGCGAGATGGTAAGACGCGTCGTCAAGTTGAACAAGGATTATATTCCTCCTTATTCAAGCGGTGCTTCACTGTACATACGTCCGTTGCTTATCGGTACCGGTGCCGAAATCGGTGTCAAGCCGGCAAAGGAATATCTGTGCATTATGTTCGTAATGCCTGTAGGTCCGTATTTCAAGGGCGGTTTCGCTGCAAACGGTGCTCAGGCTTACGCTCTGGTACGTTCATACGACCGTTCGGCACCTCTCGGCATGGGTAAGTACAAGGTAGGCGGCAACTATGCTGCAAGCCTGTATGCCCATCATATTGCACATGACAGAGGCTATGCCAGCGAGTTCTATCTTGACGCAAAGGAAAAGAAGTACATTGACGAGTGCGGTGCAGCCAACTTCATTGGAATAAAGGGCAACACATACATTACCCCGAAGTCAGAGTCAATTCTGCCTTCAATCACCAACAAGAGCCTTATGCAGCTTGCAGCCGATCTGGGCATGCAGGTAGAGCAGCGTCCTGTTCCTGTTGAAGAACTGCTTGAACTTGACGAGGCCGGTGCCTGTGGTACTGCTGCCGTCATTGCTCCAATCCAGCGTATTGACGATATTGAACTTGGCAAATCGTATGTGATTTCAAAGGACGGCCAGCCGGGTCCTGTTCTCACCAAGCTTTACACAAAGCTGCGCGGAATCCAGTATGGCGTTGAGCCTGATCTGCACCAGTGGACCGAAATAATTGACGTTGACTGATAGATGGGTAAGGGAAAGCTGGCCAAGTTCGCTGACATGGCGACATATCCGCATGTCTTCGAACCGGCCTGTTCATACAGGGAAGTGATTCCTTTTGAAATGAGGGGCTGCTGGAACAGCTCCTTCTTTCATAATGACGGGCCTATAGTGCTTGAACTGGGGTGCGGCCATGGCGAATATACAGTGGGTCTGGCCGGTCTTTATCCGGACTGCAATTTCATTGGCATTGACATAAAGGGCGCGCGCATGTGGACCGGTGCAAAGATGTCTCTTGAAGCGGGCATGAAGAATGTCGCGTTCCTGAGAATCGACATAGGTCTTATTGAACGTTTCTTTGCGCCCGGCGAGGTCAGCGAGATATGGCTCACGTTCCCCGATCCGCAGATGAAAAAGGCTACCAAGCGCCTTACATCGACCTTCTTCCTGGAGCGTTACCGAAAGATACTCAAACCCGGGGGTAGAATACACCTTAAGACCGACAGCGGTTTCATGTACAACTACACCTGTGCCAATGTCGAACACAACGGCCTGCCGGTCGAATTCCAGACCGATGACCTTTATGCCAGCGGTGATGCAGACCATATACTGTCCATACGCACCCATTATGAACAGCAGTGGCTTGACCGTGGCAAGACAATAAAGTACATTGTGTTCAATCTGCCGCAGGACGGTGAACTGACTGAGCCCGATGTCGAGATAGAGATGGATGATTACCGCAGCTACGGCCGTTACAGCCGCAGCGGTTCAAAAACAAGCAAATAGAGTCTGTTATGACATTATATCCGAATCTTATAAAGGAGGCGCTGCAGACTGTGCGCTATCCGGGAACCGGCAAGGACATTCTTGCAATGGACATGCTTGAGGATGACATACGCATTGACGGAAACAGCGTTTCATTCTCACTGATATTTGAGAAACCTACAGACCCGTTCATGAAGTCCATTCTGAAATCGGCCGAAACGGCAATACAGCTCAAGGCCGGTAAGGATGTGAAAGTTGACATCAAGGTCAAGACACGTCAGGCGCCGCGTCCGGCAGACCCCGAACTGCTTCCGGGCGTCAAGAACATAATTGCCGTGGCAAGCGGAAAGGGCGGAGTGGGCAAATCAACCGTAGCTGCAAACCTTGCCGTTGCACTGGCAGGACTTGGTTACAAGGTGGGACTTCTGGATGCCGATATCTTCGGTCCTTCAATGCCGAAGATGTTCAAGGTCGAGGACGCACGTCCGGTAGCCGAAAGCATTGGCGGCCGTGACCTTATAGTGCCGGTTGAACAGTATGGAATCAAGCTCCTGTCAATAGGATTCTTCGTGGATCCGGAGCAGGCTGTCCTGTGGCGCGGAGCCATGGCAAGCAATGCCCTGAAGCAGCTCATTGCCGATGCCAATTGGGGCGAACTTGACTATTTTGTGATAGATATGCCGCCTGGAACCAGCGACATTCACCTGACTCTTGTGCAGACTCTTGGCATAACGGGTGCGGTGGTTGTCAGCACCCCGCAGGAGGTCGCTTTGGCCGATGCCCGCAAGGGTATTGACATGTTCAAGAATGAGAAAGTGAACGTTCCGGTACTGGGACTTGTGGAGAACATGGCATGGTTCACCCCGGCCGAACTTCCCGAGAACAGGTATTATCTGTTCGGAAAGGGCGGATGCGCCCGTCTGGCCATGGAGATGCACGTGCCTCTGCTCGGGCAGATTCCAATTGTCCAGAGCATCTGCGAAGGCGGTGACAATGGCGAGCCTGTCGCGCTTGACCCCGATACGATAGTCGGTCAGGCTTTCCGTGAACTTGCCCAGTCTGTGGCAGTGGCAACCGATGCCCGCAACCATCAGCTGCCGCCAACCGCAGCGGTGGGTACTCACAAATAAACAAAGCGGGCTGCCAATTTCTGACAGCCCGTTTTTATTCTGTTTCTATTGTTCAGACCAGGAAGCGTATTACCTGGCTGTTCTCTACAATTTCGGGCAGGGCGTTGATTGCATCGATGGCCTTGGTTGCCTTGCAGTCCTGAACTTTTTCGGTAATCACAACTATTGAGACGTTGCCCGGGTCATTGACATCCTTCTGTATGATGGTCTCGATAGAGATGTTGTTTTCGGCAAGTATGCCGGTAATCTTTGCCAGTACGCCGCGTTCGTCGCGTGAGGTTATGCGGAAGTAATAGCGGGCCGAAGTTTCCGATATCGGAACAAGTGTGGCTGAATTGCCCAGGTTGAACCAGCCCATAGGCAGTGCTGCACGCTTGCCGGTATCGACTGAACGGGCCAGTGATACGAGGTCGGCCACAACGGCGCTGGCGGTAGGCATGCGGCCTGCACCTGCACCGGTCTGGAGTGTCTCGCCAAGGTTGTCGCAGTTCAGATAGACTGCGTTCAGAACACGGTTCACGCTTGACAGCAGATGATGCTTCGGCACGAAGCACGGATGTACGCGTGCATCGACACGTTCGCCGTCACGGTTGTAAATGCCAAGAAGCTTGATGGTGCAGCCAAGTTCCTTGGCTATGGCAATGTCCTGGGCAGTGATTTTCGATATGCCAGTTACGTGTATCTTTTCAAAATCGACGCGGTGTCCGCTGCAGAGGCTTGCAAGCAGGGCTGTCTTGTGGGCCGAGTCAATGCCTTCAATGTCAAAGGTGGGGTCGGCCTCGGCAAAGCCCAGACGCTGGGCATCCTTGAGCACGGTGTCAAAGTCAAGGCCTTCCTGGGCCATACGGCTCAGAATGTAGTTACAGGTACCGTTGATTATGCAGCTCAGACTCTCTACGGTTGAACCTACCAGACCTTCCTGAAGGCTGCGTATAATGGGAATGCCTCCGCCTACGGCAGCTTCAAACAGTACATGCAGTCCCTTTGATGCTGCAAGGGGGAATATCTCGTGGCCGTGCTTGGCAAGCAGAGCCTTGTTTGCAGTTACAACGTGCTTGCCGGCGTTCAGGGCTGCAAGTATCCACTTGCGGGGCATGTTGTAGCCACCGGCAAGTTCAACCAGAACGTCAATGCCGGGGTCGGCAATCATGGCATCGGCATCGGTCGAAACGGTATATCCCTTTGCCCTGTACGGGGCTACTTCCTCATCGGTCTTGGCACAGATGCATGCAAGTTCCAGGTCAATGCCCAGTTTCTCCCTGTATTCGGCCTTTTTCTGTTCAATAATGGAAATTACTCCACCGCCAACCGTTCCGGTTCCAATAAGTCCAATGCGTAACATATTATGCTGTCAAATTTTTCGTTTGCAAAAGTAGTAAAACTAATTGATATTCATGTATGCCGCCGCACTGTCGGCGCAACGTTCCCCGTCAATGGCCGATGATACTATGCCGCCGGCATATCCTGCACCTTCGCCGCATGGGAACAGGCCCTGAAGGCCGGTGTGCTGCAGCGTTTCGCTGTCGCGCAGAATGCGGACCGGCGACGATGTGCGTGTTTCGACCGCAATCATGACGGCTTCGTTCGTCAGGAAACCGTGGCTGCTCCTGCCGAACTGCAGGAAACCCTGCCTGAGCCGCTCGGTCACGAACTTCGGCATCCAGAAATGCAGGGGCGACGAAATGAGTCCCGGCGAGTATGACGACTGGGGCAGGTCAAAGCTGAGTTTGCGGTTCACGAAGTCGCTCATGCGCTGCGCCGGAGCAGTCTGACGCATGTTGCCGGCCTGCCAGCAGTCACGTTCCAGCTTTTCCTGAAAGCGCATCATGACGAGCGGGTCGTGTAAGTCGGCATCGGACTGCGCCACGTCTTCAATGCGTGTTTCGACCACCATGCCGGAGTTGCTCCACTTTGAGTTGCGGCCCGACGGTGACATGCCGTTCACCACAATCTGCTGCGGGCCCGATGCGGCCGGAACTACAAATCCTCCGGGGCACATGCAGAAACTATAGACGCCGCGTCCGTCAACCTGTGTTACAAAGCTGTATTCGGCGGCGGGAAGATATTTGCCGCGTCCGTTGCGGTTGTGATACTGTATGCTGTCAATGAGCTGTGACGGATGTTCAAGGCGGCAGCCTACGGCCAGTGCCTTGGCTTCAATGTCGAACCTGTTCTGAGCAAAGTAACGATAGACGTCACGGGCACTGTGGCCGGTTGCCAGAATCACCGGTCCCATGAAACGCAGCTGCTGTCCGTGACAGGTGGCCTCGACTCCAAGCACCTTGCTGCCTTCAAGAATGAAACCGGTCATGAGAGTCTCGAAATGGACCTCGCCGCCGCAGCGCTTTATGGTTTCGCGCATGTTCTCAATGACACGCGGCAGACGGTCTGTGCCTATGTGCGGGTGGGCATCGGACAGGATTGCGGGACTGGCGCCGTGCTGGCAGAAAATGTTGAGTATCCGGTCTGTGCTGCCGCGTTTCTTGCTGCGTGTGTAGAGCTTGCCGTCAGAATATGCACCGGCACCGCCTTCGCCGAAACTGTAGTTCGATTCCGGGTCAACCTTGTGTGTGCGTGAAATGGCGGCAATGTCAATCTTGCGGTCATGGACATTCTTGCCGCGTTCAATCACAATGGGACGCAGACCAAGTTCAATGAGGTGGAGGGCTGCAAAAAGACCGCCGGGGCCTGCGCCTACAACCACAACTGCGGGTTTGCCGTCAACAGGACGGTAGTCAATGCTTTCAAACTCGTTCTCAGGCGGAAGTTCGTTGACGAAGACACGCAGTGTCAGGTTCACGAATATGGTGCGCTGGCGTGCGTCTATGCTTTTTTTCAGAGTGCGCACTGCGCTTATGGTGCGTATGTCAAGCCCGCACTGGCGTGAAACGGTTTCTTTAAGTGCCTGTTCGCTGTATGCAAACTGCGGCTCGACCCTTAACTGGAGTTCCTTGATCATTATGAGAACAATTGCTTGAAAGCCTCTTCCACCTTGTGGACAGGCACTATCCCGATTCTGTATTTCCCGGTGTCAAGACCGTGCATGTTGTTGCCCGGCACAAGTATGCGCTTGAAGCCCAGCTTTTCGGCCTCGGCAATGCGCTGCTCGATGCGGCTTACCGGACGGATTTCACCTGAAAGGCCGACTTCGCCCGTCATGCACACGGTAGGGTCAACTGCAATGTCTATGCTGCTTGACAGGATGGCGCTTATTACAGCCAGGTCAATGGCAGGGTCGCTTACACGAAGTCCGCCTGCAATGTTCAGGAACACGTCCTTCTGGCCCAGCTTGAAACCCACACGTTTTTCCAGAACGGCCAGAAGCATATTCATTCTGCGCACTTCAAAACCTATGGCGTTGCGCTGGGGCGTGCCATAGACGGCTGTGCTTGCCAGTGCCTGAACCTCAATGAGGAAAGGACGTACGCCTTCGACCGTACACGCAATGGACACTCCGCTCAGACCCTTGTGGCTGTCGGTAAGCAGCAGTTCGCTTGGGTTGTTTACCTGGCGCAGTCCGTTCTGGCGCATCTCGTAGATTCCAAGCTCGGCGGTACTTCCAAAGCGGTTCTTGATGGGACGCAGTATGCGGTACAGGTAATGCTGGTCACCTTCAAACTGCAGTACGGCATCGACAATGTGTTCCAGAATCTTTGGGCCGGCAATGCTGCCTTCCTTGGTTATGTGGCCTATTAGCAGGACCGGCACTCCGCTTTCCTTGGCGTACTTGAGCAGTGAGGCGGCGCATTCGCGTACCTGCGTTATGCTGCCTGCGCCTGAATCGGCATATTCGCTATTTATGGTCTGTATGGAGTCGATGACGACAAGCTGCGGCTGCTGCTCCTTTATCCGGGAGTAGATGCTTTCAAGGCTTGTCTCGCAAAGTACGAACAGATTGTCGTGGCTTGAGGCATCGGCGCTGTCGGCCTCAATGCGGTTGGCGCGCATCTTTATCTGGCTGGCGCTTTCCTCGCCCGATACGTACAGCGTGCGCAGCCCTCTGAGTTTCATGACGGTCTGCAGTACGAGGGTCGATTTGCCTATGCCGGGTTCGCCTCCAAGAAGTACAAGCGAGCCGGGTACCAGACCGCCGCCGAGCACGCGGTCCAGTTCGCTGTCATGCATGCTTATGCGCTGTTCTCCGCTTGCCTGGACATCGGCCAGTTTCATGGGAACCGATGCCTGCCCGCGTTCTCCGGCTGCGGCCATTCTTGCTGCCGGGGCACCCGATGCCCTGACGGTCTTTTCGACCATTGTGTTCCACTGCCCGCATGAAGGGCACTTGCCGCTCCACTTTGG
>JAKSIQ010000038.1 GCA_024398755.1 Bacteroidaceae bacterium
AGAATGAGAAAGTTTCCGTATTCTGCTAATCTGCAAAACTGCACTTGTATTTTCATATTAACCTGCATTAACCTTTAGTCTCTATCAGTCTTTACCGGTCTCTGGAGACTAATGGAATCAATCTTTATCGGTCTCTATCGGTCTTTAGAGACTAATACTGCATAATTATGTGAAAATCAGCAATTTGGAAGTATGGATGCAGTGCTTTTATCTTTGCCGCCGTAACCAACAAAACCCATGTAACATGAAACAGAAAATTGAAGGAAAAATTGTGACCTGCACGCCGGTCGTGCAGTTTGTACGGGACGGCATACAGTGTCTTGGAAATGACATATATGCCACAGACATTTCAAATCCAGCGATGGTATGCAAAGCACATATCCGTAGTCGGAGTAAGGCATGGATGCGACAAACACCTCGACTGGCACCATTTCGCCTGTATCCTCGTCAACATACGACAGCCTGTCCCCGGCAAAGTCAATGAAAAGCTTCTGACCTGGTACATACGTTTCGGACAGGACAGCCTTGGTTGCCGTACGTTCTGCCAGATTGTTCTGTTTCAGATGGAAGAAGAACTGCGATTTGCCATAGCCGTCAGGATGACGTCCCTTGTATTCCTGCCACAGAAGATAACGTGTCACATGCTTGTCCTCAAGTTCACTGCGCAGCATTGGCAGTTCATCAAGGAAGTCATTCATACGCTTGTCTGTATATGCCGGACTGCCGGCATGGAAGATCCTGTCCAGCTCTGGATCTTCTTTTGCAGTCAGTTCCGATATATCAAGATGGTGATCCTTGACAAACTTCATGTATTCGTTGACGGTACCCTTGTTCAGTTGTAGTTCTGCCGCTATCTTGCGGTTGCTGTATCCTTCAGCGTGCAGAAGAAGGACCTGCTTGATCTTGCTCATTTTTGTTGCTTTACCTGCCATATAACCTTTGCTTTTGATATTTTGGCAAAGGTTACGGAACTTGGTGGAAAATGAACGGGTATGCTCCGGAATTTAGGACTCAAATTGGGTGGTCATGCTCCGGAATCTCCAATGGGGCAGGCTGGTACAACATCGGAATGCCGGTCACTCTTACTGCAGTGCCCGCTGATGGGTGGAAGTTCGTCCGCTGGGCGATGACGCTTCACTGCCTGCCGTGCGGCAGTTCGTTGCTCGTGATGACACTTCTATGTCCGGGCTGTGTTCCAGTCTGTTGAGACTTTTCAGATTCACGGGTACTCCTATGGCCCTGAGACCGGCGACCCCATTGACGGGTGCGTTGTTTCCGGCGGCGGGGACGGGTATCACTACGGTGACCATGTCGTGCTTACTGCTGTGGCAGGGGACGGGTACAGGTTCGTCAGGTGGACCGACACTGACAGCACTGATCCGCAGCGGACGGTGGTTGTGGAGTACAGCGAGAACTTCTTTGCGGAGTTTGAGGAAGTTGGGGAGTGAGGGGGCTGGCTTGTGAACTGAGAAAACTGCCGGGGGTTGCTCCGGCAGTTTTGTTATGAATCAGTTTACCGTGAACTTGCACTTTGGGTAATTCGAGCAACCCCAGAACCGGCCGTACTGGCCATGCCGCTCTACCAGTTCAGCACCGCAACGTGGGCAGATTCCGTCCCGGATTTTCTGCTCCGTCTTCACCTGCTGTCGTTTTGCCTCTTTGACGTGCTCGCGTTTGAAACTTCGGTCCTCAACATTTGCCTGCAGCAGTTTGTTGTAGATTTCAGTAACCTGGGCATCCGGAATACAGACTTCATTGTATGCGCGGATTGTGCGTTTCAGCTGACTGAAATACACCACCATCTTCGATTCCAGCTTTACCCTGACATCAGCTTCGTTTGAAAAGGCAATGATGGGGATTATTCTCAGACTACCATAATCACCAAGGCATTTCCTTATGGCTTTGACATGTGACTCATTCTGGAATACAGGATTGTGGAAGGAATACTTGTTGCCGTACATGTTCTTCGTCCATTCAGCCGAATTCTCTCCACCTGTAATGATTCCGGTGTAATTCTTGGTCTCAATGACAAACACGCCATACGGTGATACTACAACATGGTCAATCTGTGAAGTCCAGTTGCCGAAACTCAGCTGCAGGTTGTTTATTACCTTGTATTCGTCCGGAAGTCCATGAAGACGGTATGCTACATTTCTTTCACCGGCTTTGCCCTTGTTGCGGAATCTCAGCGCAACAGCTACTACCAGCAGTAGAATTACAATCAGCTGCATCAGTTAATCGTATAGAACTTCAGTCCATAACCCACTCATGATTTCCATCATTTCGTCGTAAGTGGCAGGTCGGTACTTTTCCTCAATTTCATCCTCAAACAGGTCGAATGTTCTAAGGCCGGTTTTCATATCCAGGTCCTTGACATTCGTAATCTCATACAGGTAGTAAACCTTCCCTGTCAGCGCATAAAAGCGGCCTAAGTATCTTATGGAATATCCCTGTCCGTATTTTATTCCGCGTTCTTTACGGATTATGGAAATCCTTCTTCTTGCGCCCTGTTTGAGTTCGCGCATCCATTCATCTGTCATTACTGTCATGGCGGCAATTATTGGGTGATGCCAGTTGACCGTTCACATATTGCTCTCAGTCGGTCATCCCAGATTGGCTTTTTGAAATTTCCGTCAATAAGAATATGTTCCAGAAGGTTCTCGCCGCGTTCGAATGGGGTGGTGTAATGCTCACGTACATGGTACAGGCCATCGGATTCCAGAACGTATCTGAACTTCTTGAGCCAGTGCCCGCTGCGGACAATATAATACCATCCGTTCATGAAATATGGCGCAAAGCGGCATTCCCAGGTGGGACGGTAACATTGTGCAAACACCTGCATCTGTTCTTCTGTAAGCGAATAGTCGGGTACTTCCTCTTTGAACCACAGCGGAGAATCCTGAATGTAGTTCTTCAATGGGCTGTCAATTCCGGCTTTGTCATATATGTCCGGATGGCTTATGGGAAAGCATATGCTTGCTCCAGTCAGGTTTTCAGGTTCCCTTATTTTGTCCATCAGGACCTTCCAGAAGTCAAGTGGCAGATAAACGTTCTCATATTCTGCAATTTTCAGAAACAACGGTGCAATCTCTTTGGGCGTGTATCCTGCAATTCCGCAACCGATTGGAGTTACAAAGAACCTCATATCCTCATGACTGTACGCAAAGCTTTTGAAGCGCTTTACTGCTTCTGTCAGACTTTCCAGCCCTTCCATTGTAGGAATGGCATACGACTGGCCCTGCAGCCCTTCACCGATTCCATCAACGGCACCGAATTTCTGCCTGGCCACATAAGCGGCACCGCCCATGTGGTGACCTTGGACATTGCTGCCAAAGACAAAGATTTCACCTGGTTGAAGGCTGTTGATTGTGGACGGAGTGATACGTGACGGCAGTGTACCGGTATTTCCTCCGGTGCACCAGTACTCTTCTTCTTCTGTGTAGAAATTATCCATTGGGTGCAAAGATAGCGAATCTGAAAATATAGGCTTAAACAGACAAGGGAAATACAAAAGAACAAAGAATCGGACACTACAAACATCCTATTACGATTATTTTGATTTATCGGCCTGTTCAGCTATCGTAACAAATTTCTCCTGAAGTGCAAGACCTGGGGTTGGGATAAAGTAATTCACAAACGCTTTTTGGTTTAAGTGAGCAATAGTGCTACCAGTCTTACAGTCTTCAATGAATTTTTCAAAATCTTTTGTAAGAAGACAATAAAACAAGAATCTATTCAATGTAAGCCCTTTCTTATCCCTTAATACAAATACTCCACTGTTCAATGTGGCAGGGCCGTCCAATCCTGACACAATAGCGACTTTACCTATTGTACCATCCTTGGTGACAAGTACATCCCCATTATGAAGCTGAATATTTGTATCCTGATCATATCTATCCTTGGTAACATAATGGCACCTTGACCAATTAATGGATTTGCCATCAAAGTCAACACCAGTTACTAGATAATAGTCGCCTTCATCAAGAAATTCTTCGTGTTTTAGACCTTGCCATCCAATACGTGCTTTTAACTCACAAAAATCAGATAGTTTAGTCTTTGGAGAGTTCTCAAACATCTCGATAAATTGCGATTTGAGCTCAACAAATTTTGATTTATCGGCCTGTTGAGCAATAGCAACAAACTTCATTTGTTCTTCTATTGGAGGAAGAATAACGGTCAGTTCTGAGAATGCGGATTGGTTTAAGGATTTGAATGATGTCCCTGTTCCAATCTTTTTAATATCGTTCTTCTTATAGAGTAGAGCATGGTATAGAAATTCAACGTTACATATCTTCTCGTGACATGTTGCTGTGCATATTGATTGGTTTGTCGCACACTCTATCTTATTGATTGATATCACTCCGATACTGCCTCTGCACACATACATAAGTGTATCTACTGGTAAATGCTTGCAGGTTTTATATCCTGCTTCTGTTAATCTTTTACAACTCGTATAGACATACTTTTCTCTCATATCTTCCGCTGAAACCCAAGGGAAATTACCACCCCAATACTCTGGATGAGACTTTGATGGTGTGCTACCTGTGGTTATGTCGGCAAAGGATTTAATTGCTACCATCGGGTAACCCTTATCCATAAACATCTCGATAAATTGCGATTTCACCATTTCGTCAGTAGTGGCAAGGAGTTTCTTGTAAGACTCCTTCAAACGATAGGCGGCCCAAAGTTTATCTGTCAAGATCTTTTGTTCTGGGATGGTTGGAATACTAAATTCATAGTTTGCAAGGTGTTCCCATTTAACTCGTGGAGACAGTGAACCTGCAGAACCTTGCATTGCATAATCAAAAAATGCATCATTCTGAATTATAAATGGAAGCATTTCTGGAAGAATCTTATTAGGAATAGCTTCAATGACAGTAATATCTCCAGAACAAATTCCATCAAAAGGTGCAATTGCAGCTTTGCGTAAATATACACGTCTACGCCCCAATAATACTTGTCCCTTTGAAAATTTCTTGTTGAAAGTATTATCACTATCAATTTCCCATGTAGAAAGTGTAATTTCTCCTGGAACTAAATGCTCCAATCCCACAATTGGCACTCCATTCTTTGAAGCAGTCCAGGTGGCTCTACATTCACGGGCAATTTGTCCAAGCTTTGTCTTCCTCATGTGTTTATTGGATTATTAGTGAAAATAGTGACTTAAATTCGGTGTTTGTTGATAAGGTTGATTGCTTCCATATAGATATGGCATCATCTTCGGAAATAGTAGTTTCATGGTTGAACTGATTACAATATGCGTACAGCGAAATATTTAAGTTAAAATTCTTTTCAGAAAGGAGTGAACTTGAAACAATTCTGCTGAATCCTTCTATTTCTCGTTTATTGCGATATACATCGGTAATTCGCTGGATATGTTCTGGGAGCAACATACTTTCACCATTCTTTCTTTGAACTTCATTTACTGCATTAATCATCAGGATTTGATCTTCTATTTCCTTCGGCTTGTTATTATTGCAAATAATGATGCATGCTTCCATTGGAGAATTATAAAACAAGTTTGGACCTAACCCAATAATACATTCAATTACGTTTGTTTTAATAAGATTAGCACGAATATCTTGTTCTTCATCTCTAAAAAGCACTCCATGAGGAAACAGGATAGCGCAACGTCCTGTTTTATCATTCATGCTGGCAAGTATGTGTTGAAAAAAAGCATAGTCTGCACGTCCTTGTGGTGGTGTGCCAAGAAAGTTGCGTCCCCACCTATCATTCATGAATGCTTCACGGTTCCAGGTTTTGATACTATAAGGTGGATTGGCAAGCACAACATCGAACTTTCTGAGTCTGCTGCCATCAACGAATGCTGGGTGGGCAAGGGTGTCTTCGCGGACAATGCTGAAATCTTCAACACCGTTCAAATACAGGTTCATTCTGGCAATGGCGCTTGTCAGAGCGTTTATTTCCTGCCCGAATACTTTTACTCCCTGCCAGGGTTGGCCTTTCTTTCGGAGATAATCAAGGCATTTCACAAGCATACCTCCTGAACCGCATGTCGGGTCGTATATGCTTTCGTCCGGTTGGGGTTGAAGAATCTCAGCCATCAGAGTGACCACGGTACGGTTTGTGTAGAACTCCTGTGCTGTGTTTCCGGCATCGTCGGCAAACTTTCCAACCAGGTATTCGTATGCCTGTCCCATTTCGTCTGCAGGGCATGAAGCAAGGCTCAAATTGTATCTGGAGAAATCCTCAATCAGTGATGTGATTATGTGGTCTGGCATTTTGGCCTTGTTGGTCCATCCGTCTTTGGGACCGAAAATTCCATCAAGTCCACCAATTACGCGACCATCGGCTTCTTCACCGGGGTTAGCTTGCTCAATTGCAATGAAAGCTTCGACCAGACGCTGGCCGACATTTTCGGTAACTTCGCGTACATCTTTCCAATGTGCACCGTCGGGAATCCTGATAGCAAGTTCTTCAGCCTGCATTCCTGCATATTCTATGCCTCCTTCACAAACGAATCCTTCAAACTGTTCGTCATAGACGTCACTGATACGCTTGAAGAACAACAGTGGAAAAATATATTCTTTGTATCCGGCGGCATCAATCTGACCGCGGAGACGGGTTGCAGCCCCCCAAAGGAACGATTTCAATTCATCCAGGGAAATCTGTTCCCCTTTCATCTTGTACTGTTTATGTTTGTCTTGTTCCATTGGGTCAGCAGTTTATCAGTTTTGCAAATTCAGCTTCGCGAAGTTTCACTTCCTCATATGCGGCCTTGAAAGCGGCAAGAACATCGGTATAGGGCTTGATTTCTTCTTTGTGATACTGGATATACTTGTTAGGGGACAAATCACAGTTCTTTGCCTTAATCTCTTCAATTGTCACAACCTTTGAATAGTCCTCTACATCCTCATACTTAACATAGAGTTCATACAGTCTGTCAACATCTTCCTGTGATAAAACGTTCTGTGCACGTTTCTGTGTCAGAATCTTTGTTCCATCAATCATGAGAACACGAGCACTGTGCTCAGCTGATTTAAGTTTGCGCAGGACCAGAAAACACGGAGAAAGTCCTGTACCATAAAACAGTTTGTCACCCAGGGTTACAACAGCTTCAATAATATCAGCCTTTACAAGTTTTTCCCTGATACGACCTTCTTCATTGCCACGGAAAAGAACTCCCTGCGGCATAACTACTGCCATACGGCCCTTTCCGGGATTCATGGATTTGACCATGTGCTGAATCCAGGCAAAATCACCGCATGAGTCGCTTGGCGTACCCCAGATATTGCGTCCATATTTATCGGATGCCCATTCTGTTGAGCCCCACTGCTCCAATGAAAATGGTGGATTTGCAATTACACAGTCAAATTTTGCGACTTCACCTCCCTGAAGAATTTTTGGGTCTCGAAGCGTGTCGCCCTGCATGATGTTGAAATCACTGGCACCATGAAGGAATAAGTTCATCTTTGCAATGGCAGAGTTAACCACATTCTTTTCTTGTCCGAAAATGTTTCCGCAACACAGGTTGCTATGATTCATGTGGTGTACAGCTTCAATCAGCATACCGCCGCTGCCACAAGCCGGGTCATAGACAGAATCGCCTGGCTTTGGATCAAGAATACGGACTAAAAGCTGAACAACACTGCGTGGGGTATAGAATTCTCCAGCCTGGGACTTGGAATCATCTGCAAACTTTTTGAGAAGAATCTCATATGCATCACCCATGATGTCTGCAGGGTAATCATTGTTTCCCAACTTCTTTGTGCTGAGGTGCTCAATCAAATCACGTATCTTCCCGTCACTGAGGTTTTTCTTGTCTGTCCATTTCTGTGATGAAAACATTGACAAAACACCATACAAAGTATCAGGGTTGGCCAGTTCTATACCACGCATAGCACCAACAATAGCAGAACCAAGGTTTTCTGAACGTTCTCTAACATCATTCCAATGGCAGCCATCTGGTATTACAAATCTATGCTGTTCCGGAAGAGAAGCATACTCATTATCTCCACCACTTTCCAGTAAGGCAGATTCAGTTTCTTCATCGTAAACGTCAGAGATTCGTTTATAATACAGAATTGGCGTTACATAATCTTTGAAATTATCCTGACTTACCGGCCCTCTTAGAATATTGCACGCCTCAAACAGAAAATTATATAGTTCTTGGGACGATTTCAGTCCCTCAGTCTCTTTATTGTTTGGCTTTTTTGACATGAATTGCGGTTAGCTTGGTGGGGTATGAAAACAATTTTTCAAAAATAGGCAATTTGCTAACACGGATACAACGAGACACACCATAAATTAAGAACAGTAATAGGAAATTTACCATTAATGCAGTTGCAACCATGGTAAATCAGGGGGCCTGCTGTCGTCGCGACAGCTGGCCACCTTCACTAATACCATGAAAAACACGGGCAAAGTTACATTGTTGCCGGGCGTTTTCATGTTCAATTTTCGCCAAAAGTGGGGGTTCTGAACGAAATCGGAACTTTCTGAACAAATACTGAAGTTTTACTGGGCGGGCTTCCTGGCTGGTTTCTTGCGGGGCTTGGGCTCGGGTTGGGCCGGCTGGGTCTGGAAGTACTTGCCGTAGTGGGTCTGGATGAACTTCTGCAGGTAGTCTTTCAACTTGTCGGGGTAGAGGATTTCCACCTGGTCGAGTATGCCGGCAAGGAAGACGCAGAATCCTTCAAAGTCGCACAGACTGGTCTGCAGGTACCACTGTTTGCCTTCGCGCTTCACGTCTTCGGCCGATGTGGGGAGCAGCTCTTTCAGGTAGTTGGCGGCCTTCAGGGTCAGGCGGGCGCGGATTTCGGCGCTGTTGTGGCTTATGTGGCCGAATATGTCCACTCTCTGGCGGCGGTGGCGGGCTGATTCGGTCCACTTTCATCGGTGCCTTGACAAGATTGTCAACATCCGTCAGATACTGCTCCATCTCGGGCGTCACAACATATTTCCTTCCAAATACCATAAGCCTATAATAAAAAAAGTGGGCTCGCCAATGTTTCACCGCCCCGAAAAGTTTTGTGAAATCCATAAGCCCCCAATCGTTTCTTTGACAATATCGGATTGCAGGATGGCGCGGTGGAAATGGGGCGCGCCTTCGTGGAGTGACCGAAAAAGCGTGAAGGAATGAAGGCCGAAAAGGGCCGATGCTGTCTGAGCGCCAGCGAGTTCATCGGCCCCGGCCGTAATGACGCGCACGCCGGTCACGGAGCGTCAGGCGCGACACAGTTCCACCACGCCAGTTCACGCCAGTTCACGCCAGTTCACGCCAGTTAGCGCCAGACCGCAGTCATTGCGGATCCAGGAGGCGGGCAGCGGTGGCGTCGCCAAGGTCGCTGGCCTTTTGCAGGTAGGGGATGCCTTTGGGGCGTTCGTCCATTTGAAGGTAGCACACGCCAAGCAGACGCAGGACGTCGGTATCGTCGGGGAACAGCTCGACAAGGTCTATTAGAAGGGGTAGGGCGGCGCTTTGGTTGCCTATGCGCAGCAGCAGGCTGGCATGTTCAAGCGTCATTGTCTGGTCGCCTGGGAGCAGCTGGCGCGCTGTGATGATGTCAGCCAGAGCCTGTTCGTACATTCTTGCCTGGATTTCGGCCTGGTAGCGTTTGTAGTAGAAGTTGGCGTTCAGACTGGACGATCCTGTCAGGTCTTCATACCGGTAGTAGTCCATGACGGCTTCACGGTAACGGCCCTGTTTCTGCAGAAGACTGGCACGTTCAATGAACAGTGTGCCGCTTCGTGGAGGCAGCGGTGTGCCCAGCATCATGATGGCGGTATCCAACAGCCCTATGCACTGGTCTTCGGAATTTTCAATGCGGCTGCACACTGTGTATGCCAGCAGATATGTGTCGGCACTTGACAGACTTGACGCGTTCAGCTTCCTGTAACTGCTTAGCGCAGCGGTATAGTTCTTCATGGAATACTCTATATTGCCCTTCAGTTGGTAATATGTTGGAACAGTGTCTGTTTCAAGTGCCAGACTTATTTCTTCAAGAGCCTTTTCAAGAGTCCATGAATCGAAAGTCCTGATGCCTTGGGTGACGGTGGAATAAATCAGGTTCGCATAATCACAATGCATGCGGCCTTTTTCTTCAGACAACTCTATGGAACGGTCAATGAGCTGCTGCGCACGCTCGAACTGGGTTGAATCGGTCTCCATAATGAGGTAAGTACCCATATTGAACAGACCGTCCGGATTGTCGGGGAACTGAATCAGAAAGTCTTCAAGCAACTGGCCGTACTCACGCGTTCCCAGACTGCTCTCTTTGATGAATATGTAGGCCAGAGCCTGCTGGGCATCGGCCGGAAGTGATTTCCGTATATGAATGTCACTGTA
The DNA here is from genome assembly GCA_024398755.1 of Bacteroidaceae bacterium. GTDB lineage: Bacteria > Bacteroidota > Bacteroidia > Bacteroidales > Bacteroidaceae > Colenecus. The sequence continues at coordinate 10,310 of JAKSIQ010000038.1, forward strand.
TGCTCTTCCATCAAGCGACATGGCCAGTATTTCAATGTCGGCTACGAAACGTGGGTCAAGCGCATAACTGATTGTGTCCGATGCGTTTCCGGCCTGAATCATGCCTATTGCATTCCCTTCGTCATTGAACAGAGGGCATCCTGACAGCTCCGGATCTGAAGCCAGTGCCAGATTGTAGTAGTATCGGTTGTCATTGACAGCCATTGATTTTATGACCGATGCCTGAAGGCATTCGCCGAAGCTTTTTGAAGCGTACGGCAGTGCACTGACAATTGAACCTGTTTCCTGTTCCTGTCCGGTGGGCATGCCGGCTACTGTCAGTTTCTTGTCTGGTGTGACTTGAAATTTCGCCACATCGTACATGTCGTCGGCTCCCAGGATTATCTGTACCGGACGTTCAATGCCGTTCCCGTCAATGGTAATTGCGCTGTAGGCATTCTTGAAAACTGCCAGATCGGTTATGCCTGTTCCGTCCTTTGAAATGAAGAAGCCGTTACTGCGTGCCAGCTCGCTGCCGTCAGCATTATATGATATGATACGTACTACACTGTTTTTCTGTGCTTTGTACCACTTGGGAGTTTTGGCGGCAATGTGGGTGGAAAACAGTAAGGCGGCAAGCGCCGGAAGAATCAGACGCAGTTTCATTCGGTTCTCTGTTTTACTATTTCATAAATGAGAACGCCGGCGGCAACCGATACGTTCAGAGACTGGATATGTCCCAGAATAGGTATTCTGACCCATTCGTCACAGAGTGCAAGATGCTCCTGCGGAATGCCTTTGTCTTCGGCACCCATGACAAGACATACCGGGCCTGAATAGTTGCCTTTGGTGTAGTCAAGATCTCCCTTCTCTGTTGCTGCGGCAATACGTATTCCGCAGTTCTTCAGGTATTTGAGCGTCTGCGATATCTGGTTTTCGCGGCACACCGGCAGGGTGTGCAGGGCTCCGGCCGAGGTCTTGATGGCATCGGCATTGACCGATACGCTGTTCTTTGACGGAATGATTATGGCATCGACCCCGGCACATTCGCATGTGCGGGCAATGGCACCGAAGTTGCGTACATCGGTCACTCCGTCAAGCAGCACGAAGAAAGGGTCGCGTCCCTGCTCGAATATTGTGGGGACAAGGTCGGAAACGTGCTGGTACGATATCTGTGTGGTGAAGGCAATGACGCCCTGATGGTTCTTGCGCGTTATGCGGTTCAGTTTCTCAATTGGGACACGCTGGACCGGTATGTCAAGGCCTTTCATGGCTGCGAACAGTTCGCGTGAAAGGTCTCCCTGCAGGTCTTTCTTTATAAGCAGGCGGTCTATGTCTTTTCCGGCTTCAATAGCCTCAATCACGGCACGTATGCCGAATATCATTTCATCTTCCATTTTCTATAAGTGTTCTTGCGTTTTCAAGAGCGGCCTGGCTGAGCGTCTCACCGCTCATCATGCCTGCAATTTCACGAACGCGTTCTTCGTTGTCAAGCTGTACTATTGAACTGTGTGTGCCGTTCTCGTCGTCTTTCTTGAAAACCTTGTAGTGACTCTGGCCCAATGCGGCAATCTGGGGCAGGTGGGTTATGGCTATCACCTGTCGGTTTCCGGAAGCCATCTGTTTCATGAGCTGGGCCATGCGCTGTGCAACGGCTCCTGACACGCCGGTGTCAATTTCGTCAAAGATGACCGTGGGCAGCATACGTGCGCTGGCAATGAGCGATTTCAGACACAGCATGACGCGTGCAATCTCACCGCCCGATGCCACATCGGACAGTTCCTGCATTGGCTGTGACTTGTTGGCCGAGAACATGAAACACACGTTGTCGGCACCTGAGCGTTCATAGCGTGGGGCGGCATCCAGCTGAATGCTGAACCTGACGTTCGGGATGCCTAATGGAACCAGCAGCCCGCTTATCTGCTTTTCAACGGCCTGTGCCGCATTCTTTCTGGATTCGCTCAGCGCTCTGGCCGATTTCTCCAGTTCCTTGAACGCGCGGGCGGTCTGTTTTTCAAGTTCAAGAATGTCATCCATGCTTGTGACTGCACCTTGAAGCCGGGACTGTATGTCATTGGCATATTCAAGAAGCATGGCTATGCTGTCCTTGTGGTGTTTCTTTTCAAGAGAGTATATCAGGTCAAGCCTTTCGTTTACGTACTGCTGTCTTGCGGGGTCAAAGCTTATTGACTCCTGAGCCTGGTTGGCTGTGTCTGCAATGTCGCGCAGTTCAATGAGGCATGACTCCATGCGCTCCGTAAGTTCCTTTGCATCGGCATAGTTGCGTGATGCCGAGCGCAGCGACTGAATTGCCTGACGCGAAAGGCTGACAACGCTTTCCTGTTCGCCGTCAAGCGCCTGCCATGCCTGGAACAGATCCTGCTTTATGTCTTCGGCGTGTTCCAGCAGCTGTGATTCCTGCTCCAGTTCTTCCTGCTCGCCGTCCTGCAGTTTTGCAGACATGATGCCGTCAAGCTGGAACTGCAGATACTCCAGTTCCGATGAATCGGCTTGTGAACGGTTCTTGAGCTCTTCCAGTCTGCGGGTAAGGCCTGTCCACTTTTCCCAGTCGCTCAGATACGTGCTGTAAATGCTGCTGTTTGCCGCAATGGTGTCGAGTGTGGCAAGCTGGAACGACTGCGTTCCCAGAGCCAGGTTCTGATGCTGGGAGTGTATGTCAATGAGCATGCTTCCCAACTGTTTGAGCTGTGCCTGTGTTACCGGGGTGTCATTTATGAAGGCGCGGCTTTTGCCTGCCGATGTCAGTTCGCGCCTCAGTATTGTGTCTGTAGCGTCATAGTCAAGTCCGTTATCTTCAAAAAACGGTTCAAGACCGTAGCCTTCAAGAGAGAAATGACCCTCTATGACGCATCGGTCAAAGCCGTGACTTATTGTTTTGGCATCGGCACGTCCGCCGAGCAGCAGGTTCAGTGCGCCCAGAATGATTGACTTTCCGGCACCGGTCTCGCCTGTAAGCACAGAGAAACCATTGCTGAAATCTATGTCCAGATGGTCAATCAGAACGTAATTTGAAATGTGTAATTCCTTAAGCATCAGAAATGTAATCTTAGTTCGAACTTATTTCGGACCAGTCTTTTGAGAGAGAAGGGTTAATCTGGTCAAGTATTTTTCTCACACTTTCCCTTTCCTTTTCCTGTCCTTGTGAAAATATGTTCTTAAGTTCGTCTTTCTTGATTTCAGTGAACAGAACCGGGACAGTCGATGTGGTCTTTGCCTGATATGCCTGCTGCAGAAGATTCATGCTTTCGCTAATGGTGGAACGTCCGCGTCCCGGATTGGCCGTCATGTCATCGAGCCCGCGACGGTGGTATTGGTACATGAGCTGGCGCATAGATGACATGCTTCCGTTCATGTAGTCCGTAATGATGGAGTAACGGTCGCTTCCGGTGCCGAACGAACGCCATCCGCTTCCAAGAGACTGCGAATTTGCTGCAATGTTTTCAGCCTGTCTCAGAATGTCTGTCCCCCCGTTAGGTGACATGGTGTCGAAATCAAGACCGATAATCAGAATGCAGTAATATGCGAAGACAGCCACCAGATTGTTGCTGACCGATGCCGGGTTGTATTCCAGACGGTCCTGCTCTGTGTATGTGAATCCTACATCCGGATCATGAAAGTTGAAAACCGTAGTGTTGTAGGTGCTGCCGTAAACCGGACGGCTGCTCTGTACTGTCAGTTCGCAGTCCATCTGACCGCTTGACTTGTCGTATTTGTTGACCGTAAGGTTGAAGCTGCATTTTATCTTTTCGTTCGATGCGAACTTGAAATCGGTCCATTTCTGGTCTCTGAGCAGTGTGGTGAGCTCGTTTTTCAGCGATGTGAACACGTCCTTGTCCGAGCCTGAAATCTTTGCCGTGTTGATTGACAGTGAGGGTGACAGTTCCTGGGCAGGTGTCATGACAGGCGTCAGCAGGAACAGCAGGCAGAACAGCAGTCCTTTCAGCTTGTCAACAATGGCTTTGGCCACATCTTTCTTTGACTGCAGCGGCAGACTCTCGCTTCCGTTGCGGTCAATCAGAGTCACCTTGTTGGTGTCATAGCCGAAACCGGCTCCGGCATCGCGCAGTGAATTCAGAACAATGAAGTCAAGGTTCTTGCGCTGCAACTTGTCCTGGGCGTGGTCAAATTCGTTGTCTGTTTCAAGTGCGAAACCTACCATGCGCTGGTCTTCGCGCTTGATTGCACCCAGACTTGCTGCAATGTCCTGCGTGGGCTTGAGTGTTATGGTCATTTCACCCTTGCGCTTTATTTTGGTGTCGCTCATGACCGATGGGGTGAAATCGGCCACCGCTGCACAGAGAATGGCGGCATTGCACTGCGGGAAATGCTTCATAGCCTCCTGATACATCTGTCCGGCGCTTTCAACGTTTATGCGCTCAATGGAAGGGTGGGGTGTTTCAAGTGAAACCGGACCGGCAATCAGTGTGACCTGTGCACCGCGTCGTGCGCATTCGGCGGCAAGTGCGAATCCCATTTTGCCGGTCGAGTCATTACCTATGAAACGGACCGGGTCAATTCGTTCATGCGTCGGTCCTGCAGTTATCAGAACTTTTTTTTTTGACAGGTCGCTGCTCCTGCCGAAGAATTCTTCCAGAACGCCGACTATGTTTTCCGGCTCCTCCATTCTTCCCTTACCGACAAGCTGGCTGGCCAGCTCGCCGCTTGTGGGCTCGATGATGGTGTGTCCGAAAGAGCGCAGAGTCTCAATGTTGCGCTGTGTGGCCGGATGACGGTACATGTCGAGATCCATGGCCGGAGCAATGAAAACAGGGGCCTTCATCGAAAAGTAGGTGGTGCACAGCATGTTGTCGGCCACACCGCCAGCCATCTTGCCTAAAGTCGATGCTGTGCAGGGTGCAATGACCATGGCATCGGCCCATTGTCCAAGTTCGACATGGCTGTTCCAGCTGCCGTCCCTTGACGAGAAGAATTCGCTGACAACAGGCTTGCGTGTCAGCGTTGACAGAGTGAGCGGGGTGATGAATTCCTTTGCCGCCTGGGTCATTACGACCTGAACCTGTGCTCCGCTCTTTATGAGCAGACGTACCAGATATGCAGCCTTGTACGCTGCAATGCTGCCGGTGACACCCAGCACAATGTTCTTTCCTTCAAGTGAGCTTGCCATTATCTGGACTGGAGTTTTATTCTAGTAAGTACCTGCTTGGTGTTCAGGGCAAAGTCACCCTGAAGAATCCATGAGTAGTAACCGGGGTCACGTTTGAACACATCAATCACCGGCATGTCCTTATACTTGCCGAAATTGAAAACCTCCTGCCCCTGGTCGTTGCGTATTATGCGTCCTGCAAAATCGACGTTGCGAGTGAACGACGAGAAGTCTGACAGGAACGCCATATCGTTCTTCAGTTCCGGATAGCGGTCAAGCTGGGCCATCAGAACCTCGTATGTGGCGCGTGTGTCACCGTCGGCACTGTGGGCATCGGTCAGGTCCTTGCCGCAATACAGCTTGTAGGCCGCCGTGAGAGTGCGCTGTTCCATTTTGTGGAATATTACCTGTACGTCAATGAAACGGTGACGGCTCAGGTCTATGTCAACGCCTGCACGCAGGAATTCCTCGGCAAGAAGCGGAACGTCGAAGCGGTTCGAGTTGAAGCCTGCAATGTCTGAGCCTTCAAAGTCGCGTGCCACCTCCTTGGCAATTTCCTTGAAGGTGGGGCATGAGGCGACGTCCTGGTCGGTTATTCCATGGACTGCAGTCGATGACTCCGGAATGTGCATTTCGGGGTTGATGCGGCGTGTGTGCATGTCTTCATTGCCGTTCGGGAAAACCTTGAGGTATGAAATCTCAACAATGCGGTCCTGTATTATGTTTGTTCCGGTTGTCTCAAGATCGAAGAAGACTATCGGCTTTTCAAGATTCAGCTTCATTTGCTTGACGGAAAACTGTTGGAATACTCTGTTTGGAATCAGTCGTTCAGAACCATTGGCATGAGCAGCATGAGCAGGCTCTCACCTTCGTTCTGCTGAGCCGGAACAACGACACCTGCGCGTGACGGATCGGCCAGCTGGAAAATGATGTCCTGTCCTGGAGTGTTGTTCAGAATGTCAATAAGGAATCCTGCTTTGAAACCGATGCTCATTGGAACGCCTTCGTACTGGCATACCACACTTTCCTTGGCCGATGTGGAGAAGTCAATGTCCTGGGTCGATATGTCAACGGAATCACGGTCTATCTTGAGCTTGATGAGTCCGCTGGAAGCCGGGCTGAATACTGAAACGCGGCGGAGCGCATTCAGAAGTGTCTGGCGGTCAAGAGTCAGGCGGTGCGGGTTGTTCTGTGGGATAACCGAGTTGTAGTTTGGATAGCGTCCGTCAATAAGACGGCATACCATACTGAAATCAGCCATTGAAAAACGGGCAATGCGGTTGTCGAATTCAATGGTCACTCCGGCATTGTCCTTTGCAAGTATTGTGCGGAGCAGAGTTGCCGGCTTTTTGGGAAGAATGAATGATGATTTTCCGTTTGCCTGTACCTGTGAGTTCTTGCTGCAGACCAGTTTGTGACCGTCTGATGCCACAAAAGTGGCGCCGTCTGTGTTGATGTCGAAATATATACCGTTCATGACAGGGCGGAGCTCGTCATCGGCCGTAGCGAAGATGGTGCGTGACAGGCTGTCCAGAAGAATCTGCGATTCTATGCTGAACGATGTGAATTCCTGCTGGAGTACAGCTGGGGTGGGGTATTCGTCAGCGTTTTGTCCCACAATCTGGAAATGTCCGTTCTGGTACTTTATTTCGGTGGCAAAAGTGGCCGGGTCAATCTGTATGCGGATGGGCTGCTCAGGGATTTCCTTGAGAGCGTCAAGCATGGCCTTTGCAGGCAGTGCAATCTGTCCGTCACCGTCACATTCATTCAGTTCGATGACAGCCTCAAGGGTGGTGTCGTTGTCAGCTGCCGTCACGGTAAGCTTTCCGTTCTCAAGACGGAACAGAAAATCTTCAAGAATAGGATAAATGGACTTCGGGTTTATTACTCTGCTGATAGCCTGAAGCCGGCTTGACAGCGCCTGGCTGGATACTGTGAAATTCATATTGTAGTCTGTTTTTTATTTGTTCATAATCTATGTACGCACATACGGGCGCGCATCTTTTTACAAAGATAAGCGAAAGTTGCGTGAGTTGGAAAATATAATCGTGCAAAAATTCGCTTTTGAAAATCATTCAGTGTAAATTCGCACACAGAAACAAATAACACAGCAGTATTATGGATATTACAGGTAAGATCATTGCCGCTCTCGAGCCAAGGTCCGGTACATCAAAGGCCAGCGGCAACCCGTGGAAAAGTCAGGAATTCGTTTTGGAGACAATAGGTGAACAGTACCCTAAGAAAATGATGTTCAATATTTTCGGCGAGGACAAGATACAGCAGGCTGCAATCAATGTCGGTGACGTGGTTACGGTAAGTTTTGATATCAATGCCCGTGAATTCAACGGCCGCTGGTACAACGACATCCGTGCGTGGAGGGTATCACACGACACCGCTCAGGCCGCCGCTCCTGCAGGAGCACCTGCAGCACAGCCGGCTCCGTTCCAGGCCGCTGCTCC
>JAKSIQ010000039.1 GCA_024398755.1 Bacteroidaceae bacterium
TGGGACTGGCCGTGGCGTTCTTCTGCTTCGGCATCTGCGCGTACTTTGTGCACGGATTTCTCACCATAGACAATTATTATAAGAATCATGACAGAGTGTTTGAAATGAGAGTTCTGGCGGACGAATATTACAATACGTTACCTATTTACTGGGTTAATCCGGAAGATATAATGAACCGCTGTCCTGAAGTGGAATCGTTCTTCCGTTTTTCTACCCAGAGCCCTACGCAATTCATTATTGAAGATGATTCTTTCGTAATGAATCAGGAAATGAGACTGTCTGGTAATGAACAATACGAAGAACTGTATGCAATAAAGTGTGACACTACTCTGCGCCATATCTACAGTCCAGCTCTTCTGGCAGGAAGCTGGGACGCTGCTATGAATTCTGTAAACAGTATGCTCCTGACGGAACACTTTGCGCGAAAGCTGTTCGGTTCGGCCGATGCAGCCATCGGGCAAAGGTTCACTGACCGCCTGTCAGGCAGGACATTCACTGTCAGGGCTGTAGTGGAGGATCTGCCTCCTAACAATTCCTTAAACTTATTCACGCCGCTTGGCTGTTGGATAATGAACTCATTCGATGGCGGTTCATACGTAGGAACAAGAGTGCTTCTGCATCAGGATGTCAGCGTCTCTGACTTCAACGAAAAGCTGGCCGGCATTTCCTTTGGGGATGTCCGCTTCAAGGCAGTTCCGCCATATGACCTTCTTATGCGTGATGCGCGCAAAGGCTTTTACTTGATTATACTGCTGATTTTGGCCCCAGGTCTGATTGTCCTGCTGGCAGCATTGGGCAACTTCCTGCATCTACTTGTAAGCAGCATTTTCAAACGTGACAGGGAATACACACTGAGAAAGGTCAACGGAGCGCGGACAGTCGATCTGTGGCTCATGGTCAGCACTCAGGTGCTTGTCACCATGCTTCTGGTAGGGCTGGCCACCATTGTCATAATTATGCTGTGCACACCTCTGCTGCAAATCAGTCTGCCATTGAAATTACAGTTCCAGTTCGACACAAACGTTATGCTGAGGCAGGGTTTCCAACATATAGGCATACTTCTGCTAATAGGTCTTCTGGTGGCGTGGATTGCCACAGTCCGCATAAGGAACAATGCCATGCAGCCGCATCTGCGAACCTATGGCGGACATCATCTGTGGCGTAACATCATGATGGGCGGACAGATGACCGTCAGCTTCATCTTCGTCACTCTGCTGTGCGCCATGCTCCTGCAGGTGCGCAAGAATGATTCAAGCGTCTTTCCCTGGTTCTCAAAAAAGGAGATGAAGGAGATTCTTATCATTCCGTCCGCAAATCAGTACAACTCAACTGGTGTTCAGATGGAGCAGGTGCTTGATGCCCTACCTTCGGTCCGGGAATACGTGCAAAGCTATAGCTACGATGGATTGCTGACTGGTTTTACTGTCGGATTGAGGTTACCGGATGATTCCTATTATAATACCGTATATGGCATTAACTGTCAGTGCACTCCTGAACAGCTGCAGTTTTTTGGTGCCAAACTGCTTGAAGGCAGGTGGTTCAGTAACGCCGATGAGATAATGGTCGGTGCCCAACTGGCTGACAGTCTCGAGCTCAAAGCCGGTGAACCGATTATTGTTTATACGAATAGCGACGGAGTGAAAACCTTAACGGTAGCAGGTATTATTGACGATGCAAAAGGCAGTCTGGGCAAGTCGAATTATGATTCAGCAGGACCTTCAGTTTATTCGTACCTTACATTCAGCGAAAATGCCATTTACAGCGGAAATGCCATTTACATGGTGAAATGCATGCCTGACAAAGCCGATGAAGTCCGTAAGGCCATCACAGAAAAGGTCTTCGGGGAGCATTCCGGACAGGGTGTGCAGATTACCACACTGTATGATTCGGTACAGGCAACGTCTCAGGTGGAACGCCAGCTTATGGGCATTTTCTGGCTGTTTGCCGGCATCGCTCTGGTAATATCTCTTCTGGGTATCTACTCGGCTGTCACAATGGAAACCACAGTGCGCCGCAAGGAAATGGCCATCAGGAAGATAAACGGCGCAAAGACCCGCCAGATTGCCGCCCTGCTGGGCCGCTTCTACCTGTGGCTGCTGCTCATATCGGCCGCCATTGCGTTCCCGCTGACTTACACCTTCTTCCATTTGCTTAGCTCATCATCGACTATTCACATCTGGGAGCAGATGTTCAACTACGGCCCGCTGTTCTACCTGTGCGTTTTCCTGATAGTGGCCGCCTTCGTGGCCCTGACCGTAGCCGCCCAGATACGCCGCATTGCCCGCATCGAACCCTACAACATTGTCAAATCGGAATAGCCTCTGTTTGGCAGGCAGCAAATATTATCTATTTTTGCAATGATATGACAGACGCGCGGATTCTTGTGATCGATGACAATGCGGCGGTACGCAGCACTCTGAAGCTGGTTCTAAAGACACAGTTCCAGAGCGTTGCCGTTGTCGGTGACCCGCAGCTCATACCGGCCCTGCTGGGGGCGGGCAATGTCGATGCCGTGCTGCTTGACATGAACTTTGCACAGGACCGTCTGGACGGGCAGGACGGTCTGTTCTGGCTGGACCGCATCATGAACCGCAGCGGACTGGAGAACCCGCCTGCAGTGGTCATGATCACGGCGTTCGGCGATGTCAGTCTGGCTGTGCAGTCACTCAAGAACGGTGCTGTGGATTTCATTGAGAAACCCTGGGACAACAATGACCTGATAGCCAAACTCAATGAAGCCATCGCGAAGCGCCGGCTGCAGATTCAATCTGCCAAAGCTGCAATTGCGGCCAATTCCGCAAATGCACTGGATAAGCTACAATCGCCGGATAAGCAGCAATCTCCAGATTTATCATCGGTTCATCCCTGCATCACATCGGCTGTCGGAAATACTGGCAAACCGGCTGAGAAACCACAGATAACCCTTGAGGAAATGGAGCGCCAGTCCATACTGGATGCCCTCGAATCGTCGGGCCGTAACTATACGGAAGCGGCCGAGAAATTGGGAATCAGCCGTCAGACACTGTACAACAAGATGAAGAAATATGGCATCAGTTAGCCGTCACTACACCAGACGCTTGGCGGCTTCGGTGTTCCTTACCGTCGTTCTGGCCGCCGCATTCGTGCCGCTGCTCAAAGTGCATGCGGCACTTGCCGTTCTTGATGCCATACTGCTGGCCGCCGTCATAGTCCGGCTGGTGCAGCTGGTCCGTTACCCCATAAACCAGACCGTAATGATGTCACGCGCCATAGCGAACAACGACACCATGCTCCATATCCCCGAGACCGATGATGCGCTGCTAGGTCAGGCATCGCACGACATGAACCGCATCCTGGCATCGTACCGCCGTGACCAGAACGAGTTGGAGACCCGCAAGAACTACTACGAGCGCATACTGCGCATCATGACGCACGAACTGCGCAACACCGTGACTCCCATAGTCTCGCTGACCGACTTCATGATTCAGAACCCCAATCTGCAGAGTGAGGAGGACCGTCTGGAAGCAATAGGCATAATAAACACCCAGGCGCACAACGTATGCAGTTTCCTTGAGTCATACCGCAAGCTGACTGTGCTGTCACAGCCCACTATGACCGATGTCCCAGTGTCCGGCATTTTCCAGCAGCTGCAGACCCTGCTATCGGCCGAACCCGGCTATGACCGCATCAGGTTTGAGACGGCCGGCGATGTTGTCCTTCACGCCGATTCCAGCCTGCTGTCCCTGGCCCTGCTGAACATTATCCGCAATGCCGTGCAGGCAACCGACGGCGTGCAGGACGGCTATGTCAGGGTGCTTGCATCGGCCCCGGGCGGCAATGCCTGCATCACCGTCACCAACAACGGCCCCGAGATACCGGAAAGCCAGCTCAGCCAGATTTTCCTGCCGTTCTATTCCACAAAGAAGAAAGGCAGCGGCAGTGGCATAGGCCTGGCCCTCTCGCTCCAGATCATGCAGCTCCACAGCGGCACCCTGACCTGCTCCTCGCATTACCCCTTCACCACCTTCACCCTCCAGTTCGCCTAGTCCGATTCCATTACTTTGCAGTCCGTCTAGTCCGGTATCCTTCCGGTTCCACTCCAGTTCGCCTCACTCCAGTTCGCCTAAACAGGACAGTGGTGTATCTGTCCTAGCCAAACCTGCAGCCAGATGGCTCACAAGCCCGTTTCTTTGCAGGTTTGGCATCGGTTTTGCCCATTTGGGGGCTTTTGCTTGCCAAACTTGCAGAAAAAACGTATCCACAGGCATTCTGGCTGCAGGTTTGGCAAACTCTTGAAAAAGTTTTGCAATCGGCCAAATAAATGATTACTTTCGCAACCATTGAATCGGCTTTGCCTGTAACAGGCCGTTCGCCCAACAGATTAATCTTAAATACGATAATACCAATGAAAACAGCAAAACATCTTTGTTTTACCTCACACAGGGAGGTTATGATGCGTAATGCGCATGACGTGGGTGTAATGGTAAACCTGCTTGCCATGAATTCATGGAAACACAGAATTCAGATCCTTGCCGATTGTGAAATGTCCACACACGTTCACCTGATTGCAATAGGGGAACATGGTGACGCATCGGACTTTATCAGGAATGTACGCAAGCAATACACATGGCATGTCAATACGAAATACGGTCGTCCCAACGGTATCCGATTTGGCGAAAAAGGTTTTTTCGAGCTAGACATTTACGGTAGCAGCCATATACAGACGGCATTGAGTTACGTCTTGAGAAATCCGCTCCATCACGGAGTGACGGTTACACCTTTTGCCTATCCGTATTCGTCAGTCAATGATATTTATCCAATGGAAATGGGTAAACATGAGCGGCCCCACCTGGATGATGGCAGGCATTCCGAACTGCGTCTGATGCGTGACGGCCGATGGCGGAAACATGAAAGCGGCAAATCGCAGATTATTGGAAGTGAATTGATTGACTCGCATAGCACGATTGCCGGTTTCCTTCCGCGCAATGCTTCGTGGCCCGATGAATGGAAAATGTCGAAAGACGGAGTGTTCCTGCGCCCATGCTTTGAGGAACTCAGGCAGACGGAAATGCTGTTCGTATCACCAGGAGCATTCCAGTTCTGCATGTTCCGCAAGTCCGATGAAAACTGGCTGCAGGAACAGAATCTCGATGCCAACGGTCTGCCGCCAATCGAACTTTCCTGCATGGAACCGTTTTCAGGACAGCAGCAACTCATACAGTACAAAGCGAATGAGAAGGCATCGGCATTCAGGAAATCCGCTCCAGACGATTTTGAGATATGCAGGATTGTTGACCGTGATATGGTTCCCGCATTCAAATGTCATTCTGTTTACGAACTGAGTGACGCTCAAAAAAGCACGGCGCGTGCAATACTGGTTCACGAAATGCATATTTCAGAAGCTCAGGCCGAACGATGCGTACCCATGCCATGACTGTGGCCAAACTTGCAGCCAGACGCCCTTCTATCGCCGTTTCCTTGCAGGTTTGGCAAGCAAAAGACACAAAAATGGCAAAACAGATGCCAAACTTGCAAAAAACCGCAGCTACACGGCATTATGCTTGCAGGTTTGGCAAAAGCACAGCCTTCCAATTCGTCTGATCACGCTTGCCAACATTGGCAGTCCGGCTAGTTCAGCACCAACTCGCCTAGTTCAGCACAAGTTCGTCAGCGTCGGAGATGCGCTCGTAGCCGGTGATGATGACCTCGTCGCCGGGCTGGAGGCCGTCCGTGATTTCGTAGTGGCGGGGGTTCTGGCGGCCTACGCTGATGGGCACGCGGACGGCGCGGGTATGTGAGGCGTTAACCTTGAAGATCCACTGGCCGTGGGTGTAGTTGTAGAAGTTGCCCTTTGGAATCACAATGGACTGCTGCTGGCCGCCAAGTTCAATGCGGGCCTGGTAGCTCTTGCCAATGCGGGCGTTGTCGGGCATGGAATCGGTAAACACAAGGAACACGTCGAAATTACCGCCTTTAATTTCAGGAACAGTGCTGGCAATGGTCATGGGATAGGTCTTCTTTTCGTATGTTATGGTAGCCGGCTGGCCGGCACTTATCTTGTCAATGTAGAACTCGTTGATGCTCAATCGCATGCGGAAACTGTCCAGACGCTTGACATCGGCAATGGAGGTGCCGGCCGATATGCGCTGGCTGGGCTCTACAGCAAGTCCGCTAAGTTGTCCGTCGGCCGGCGCAGTCACCACCAGGTCGCCAAGACGGGCTTCGGCCCGCTCCAGTTTCAGACGGGCTTCGCGCAGTCCGTCTTCAAGTTCCTCGCGGCGGATGATGTTCAGCACAGAATCCTGACGGCGGCTTTCCAGTTGCAGACGTTCCGACTGCGTCCTGTAGTTGTATTCCTGATCGGCCACCTGCATCTGCGCCTTGCTGCGTATGCCCATGCGGTACTCTTCAAGCGCAAGATTGTGCTCTTTCTCAAGACGGTCCAGCTCATATCCAGTCTGCAGCATGCTCTGGTTCAGAGTCAGACTGCGCTGTTCCATTTCAATCATGCTGGTCCTGTACGAACGGTTCTGACGCCTCCACGCCTCACGCTCGCTTTCAATGGTGCGTTCCAGTTCAGGGTCGCTCATCACAAGAATGGTGTCGCCCTTGCTGACCATGGCGCCATCGGCCTTCAACACCTGCTCCACATAGCCGCTTTCACGGGTATAGACCTTTATTGACTGTATGGGTTGCAGGGTTCCGTCGGCATTGATGTATTCCGAGAACTCGTCCTGTGAAGCGCCGGCTATCTGTATGCTTTCAAGGTTGACCCTCAGGACTTTCGGACCGGTCCACATCTTTACCATGAGCACAATTAGTCCTGCTGCCAATGCGCCGGCAACTATATGTATGCGGTACTTGACGTACCATTTTTTAGGTGGAAGTTTGTAGTCCATATCAAGAATCATTTTTTTGAGAATTCCACTTCATGTTCAATGCTCACATTCCTTTCGAAATCAAATCCGGTAATGCTGCGGATGGTGTAATACAGTTCCCAGTAGCGGCTCAGGGCCGATGTGTACAGCCTGTATGCTGAATCTTTGGCCGTAATGGCCTCGTTCAGTTCCAGCATGGTGGAATTGCCGCTCATGTACATGTGGCGCGCTACATCATAGCGGTGCCGGGCTGTAAGCATGGTCCGGCGCGCAATGTCAACCTGACGCTGCTGGCTGTTGAATTGGGAAACGGCACGTGTCACCGTCTTTTCAAAAGACACAAGACTCTGCTGATTGCGCAGATCGGTCATTTCAAGATTGTTCTGCGCAATACGTACACGTCCACGGCTTCGTCCCCAATCAAGAATGGGAATGCTCAACGACACACTGACAGCCTGCTCATCGTTCAGATTGTGCAGACTTTCAGGCAGGTCTTCGGCCGTCTGTGCCAGTCCGAGACGCATGTAAACCGATGCCTTGAAACCCGCCTGTGACTTGTAGTATGCCAGATTGCTTTCGCTGCTGAGCCTGTTCAGTTCCAGATAGTCCGGCTCCGGGCTGTTCTGTCGGGCAAGTTCCATGGCATTGTCAAGCGGAACGGCAAACTGCGGAATGCTGTCATCGGTAATCACCTGAATCTCAAGGTCCGAAGGCAGATTGAGATAGTTGCGCAACGCGTCGGCCGCATCCTGCAGTGCTGTCTGCGACGAAATGATGCCCGTCTCGGCTGTCAGCAGACGCAGTTCAAGCTGCAGCAGTTCGTTTTCGGTTATGGTGCCTATGTCATACCTGCCTTTACCCATAGTGAAAAGCGTGTCTGCTTCAGAATGGTTCAGCCGCGCAATTTCCATCTCGGTCTGTGCCGATACAAGTCCGAAGAACAGCGAAACAGCCTGACTGGCAACCAGTTCAAGCGTCTGCGCATACTGCTTGCGTGCAATGCGGTATGAAAGCGGTTCAGTCTGGCGCTCCCACTTGAAGCGGTTGTAGCCCGACAGGTCCTGCGAGATGCTCAACTGCAGAGGCTGTGAATAATAATTGCGGCTTCTGCTTTCGCCGAACTGGTCAAGACGGCTCAAAGAACCGTACAGCGATATGCTGCCGCCTGTAAACCAGATATTCTGGGAAAGGTCAAGATTCAAACCACTGTGAAAGCTGTTGCTCCGTACGAATCTTTCCGTTCCATCGGGCAGCGTTACGGAACTGGTGCTGCGGTTCAGCGAAGGGCTTGACGACAGCGACAGCGAAGGTAGGTATTCGGCCTTGTAGCTTTTATAGCTCAACCAGGCCGATTCAAAACTCACCCTGGCCTGTACAGCCTGAGGCGATGACTCCTGTGCCATCATTATGACATCGGTCATGCTCAGACTGACGGTATCAGGCCGGGCTGTGCACACTGAGGGAATGAGAGCCCCCAACACAAGACAGACTCCTGCTGTGGTCAATGATTTGCAAAGTACCATTTGGGCAATTGTTTCTTGCCCAAAAGTACTTTGCCTCTTAAGACCGATGACTCAGTTTTTCCCGGAATCGTCTGTAATCAGGTAAAATTGTCCAAAAATTTGACAGTCAGATACGGCTAACAAGGTTACGGAGCGCCTGACATACACCGGCATCAGACTTTATCATCCATGTGGTTCTGGGTTCAAAACTGTTTGGTATGAACTGGAAGAATTTGAAAATGGCCATGCTGTCATCATCGGCAATGAAAAGTTCAATCCTGTTCGGACCTGCATTTGCCGGCTGGAGTCTTGACAGATGGCCCTCCTGGCCTGTCATCATGAAATTGGTAAGCGCCTTGTATGCATCGTGCCCGAAATACATGCTGTACTGGGTAAGTTGGACCTTGTTGACCAAAAGTATGGTCTTGAACATTCCTTCTTTCACCTGAATATCCGGAACACAATCCGTCAGATCTTTAATGGTATCGTTCATAATCGGTACTTGATTGTTGTTTTATAAAAGACTCTTCCAGAGGCCGTGCAGGTTGCAGAACGCATATACTGCAACAAGCGGATCCTTGCAGGTACAGAATTCAGCCTGTGCGGTTTCATTTATGACACCGTTCCTGTTCAGGTATCGCAACTGTCCGCCATGAACGGTTTCAAGCCAGATGAAAACAATGTGATGTTCGGGCGTCATAGGGTGCGCCGTTGAGCCCACCTTGACAATTACCGTACACTCATCGATTCTTTCAATTACCGGAACGTGTTTTTCGACCGATGCATCCACGCTTCCCGGATGCAGTTCTTCCATGGGTTCACCGCAGCAGACCGGAGTTACACCGCCGTCTTCAATTTTTGTGACAAGGTTCCCGCAGATTGGACATACGTAAAATAATGTTTCCATAATGTTGTGTTTTTTAAAAATTGTTTTTCGGAAAGGGTTGCGCACCTCCTATCACTGCCGCGAAGGTATGCAACAGAAACGCAGCCTGCTATTGAATTTTAGAGTATTATTCAATCACTGCAATTGAATCCATCAATTACCGCTTTCGCTATGGACATGCTGTAATGTAAAGACAAATAATTACCTTCGCACTGCAATAATGCGAATCGGGCGGCAATGAAAGCGACTATCCAATACGTTCAGGAAAGATTCAGACAGTTCAATGAGCTTATGTTCGGTGGTGAACTGCCCGAGGTTCCCATCGGACTGACGCATTCCAAACGCATGCTCGGATATTGTTCATGCAGGAAGGAGTCATCCCTGTTCGGGCTCAGGACCAACCGGACATTCAGTTTGAAAATCAACAACCTGGTCGATTTGCCGGAGTCCTGCCTTGAAGACATCATCATCCATGAAATGATTCATCTGTACATTGGAGTGAAGCGTCTTGACGACCTGAGTGCCCACGGACCGCTGTTCAGAAAAATGATGACAGACCTGAACAGCCGGTTTGACAGACACATAAGCGTCTCCATCAGACTTGACAGCGAAAAAAGGGACCAGCTTGCACGCAAGGACCATAAACGCCAGACTATCGTTGCCGCAGTGGAATTCACCGATGGACGTTACGGTTTCAAGGTGCTGCCAAAAGTCAGAAAGACCGTAATGCAATTTGCGAAAGGCATGAAACAGGTACCAAATGTCAAATCGCTTAGAATTGTCGTTACAAGCAATCCTTTCTTCTACGATTATCCGCGGTCAGGCAGGCTGGCAGTCCACATTGTCAATGAAGAAACGCTCAACACGGCTCTTGAAGGCAGTGCTCCCTGTGTGTTGGGTGCTCTAAACTAGAATTTGTACTCCACCTGGACAGGTGACGCATCTTTGTACAGACGTGCAACCTTTCCAGCGCCATAATCTTCTGGAACGGTGTACAGTTCCGGAATGTTGTATGACTTCATTGTATTGGTGTACAGGACAGGATCACGCTGCGGAAGCACAAATGCCCTTGTGCATCGGTCATTCTCGTCAATATGCGTAATATACGGACGGCCGTAAATCATGTCATCGCGTTTCGATGCGAACACAACCCAACGGCTGTTGCTGCTCCAGCTGTGATATGTATCGGCCCCGTCAGTATTTGCATCGGCCATGATATCGACCGAATGGTTCTGCAAATCGATAAGCCACAGTTCGCTTTCCTTATGCCACACGGGGAAAGTTCCGTATGATGCAGCCGTAGCCATGAGCCAACGGCCGTCGGGCGATGCCTTCAGATGGCTGAACGACAAGCCGTTGCCGGCACTGACCATGGTAATGACCTTGTCGCCTATGCGGCCGGTAGCCGGGTCGAACTGGACAGCGGCTATGTCATAATGCATGCTGGCAATGCTGTCGGGCTGTTCATGATGCCGTGCACGGCAAAAGAATATGACACGACCGTCAGCCGAAAAACACGGGAACGTTTCCTGAAAATCATCGCCTGTTACAGCCGGACTGTCAGTGGCAGTCATGTTGTCAAAATCGACCACCACAAGATCACTGCGCTGGTCATAAACTTCCATACGCATGTCATAACGGCTGTGTATGGCAAAAGTGATGTCGGCGGTTGTAAAGACTCCATACCTGCCGTCACGTGAAATGTCTCCGTAAACGCCCTGCCCTGTCCTGTCGGTTCTGGTGCTGATTTTTGTAACTGCCCCATTACGGTTCAGCACCGTTCCGCCGTTCGCTCCACGCAGATGAAGGAACGATGTCCCGTTGCCGTTCGATGTATGGCAGTTCATGCAGCACTTGTCCGCCTGGCTGTTCTCACCAATCAGTCTTGTTGAGAAATTCTCCATGCAGCGTTCCTCAATGGCCATTTCACTCCAGACCTCGTATGCAGGTTCAATGAGACGGTAACTCAAATACGGGTCAATGCTGTCGGGTGATACGGTCCAAGTGAAACTGTTCTCATAGACTTCGCCTTTCGAAGTCCTTGCTGTAACACCCACTTCAAGCACATTGCCTTTTTCAGCCTCAAGCATTGAATGCCACTTCCTCACTCCGAAACTGACCAGACCGTTGCGGCCCTTGAAATTGTAGTTACCGGCCTGCCCTTTTATTTGGACATCAAAACGCGAAGCGCCATCAAGACGGAAATTCAATGGTGCTATGTTGCACGGAATGGTAATGTCGCTGTAATCCGGCATAAGGGAAAGACCATTACCGGAGCCGTCATATTCTGTACATGCGGTCATTGCGAAAACCACCGCAATAAGGAAAACTGTTCTGCGTTTCATTGCTTGTCTTTTTGAATCAGTTGTGTTGACATCAGATAATACCAGTATGTGTCTCTGTACTTTTCAAGTTCCGAAAGACTGCCGTCGGCTGTCACCTGATCCTGAAGGAACTCCAGATAACGGTTGACGGTCGTTTCCGACAGATGATAACGGTTGACGCATTCTGCAAGGCTTTCATTCGAGTTGACATTGACCAGCAAAGCCTGTTCATACAGTTCGGGAACATCGACAAACTGGTCAAGCATTCCGAGATACCACTTTTCGTACATGCCAATGAATGAATTGACTCTCTTCTCAAGCAGAACAGCGCACATAATGTAATCAACGGCCACCTTGTTCAAAGGAGTGGCATCGGCAATGTTTGTCAGCGACGAACGGATGTCGCCCTGATGGAACATCACATCGGTATCTTCACATGAGCGGCTTCTCCAGTTCAAGTACTTTTCCGGTATGTTGCCATCATGAATATTACGCTTCAGGTCCGATGCCCAAATCATATATCCCGGAGTACGTGACAGAATATCAAGATACTTGAATGCCACATCATATTCGGCCGATGCAATGGCAATTTCCGCCAGATAACGCATCATGCGGCTGCTGTATCCTCCAGGCAAGATTGTCTGGCCAAGGAGTGCGGCATCATTCGCTTGAGCGAAATCACCCATTTCAATCAATGCCATAGTCCAATAGAACGATGAGATGTAGTTTTCACCTCTCTCTATTGACAGAAACAGCCCGTCGGCCAGGAAACTTTGACGTACCGACAGCAGATTCTCAGGCAATGAACCCTCACGTGCACTGGTCAGATTGTAGAAGAACAATCCTATGCGGTCCGATTCATTGTTCTTTCCAAGTTCTCTGACCTTATCCCATTCACCATAGTTGGCATGAGTGCCAATCTCTATCTCAAATTCCAGTTTCCTATCAGTCTTGAGCATCCATACAATTCCAACTGATAACAGCGAAATGGCAACAGCTGTCCATTTGTTCCCACTGAATTTCACAGCAAGCCATACGCAAACGGCTATAAGAATAGGATTTCCTCCCACCCACAACAATTTGGGTATAATGTAGCCACCGACTACCGGATATACGAAAGACTGTTCAGGGCCCATACCGTACAGACGGCCGCAAAGCCATAAAAGCACAAATATGGCTGCGACTGCAAGAAAGACAGACAGAAGCGTCTTCTTTCCTATGCCGGATTCCGATTCACCACCATTGACATTAACAAGCAATGGCAGCAATATGATTGCAAAAACTGTAGCCGCCGGGCCGCCAGCAAGAATGAAAAGACATGGAACGCAGATAAAATAGCCTATCTTCCACAGAATGTTCTTCTTTACAATTGCCGCCATAAGAGTAGCAGCCCACACACCCATAACCAGTCCTATTGTGGCTGAAAGAGGATAATTCGGATATGTAATGCAAGCACATTCTATGGCAACAGGTATGATGCAGACAATAATGGAACCATGCGGTGCATTGACAATACGCATGAACCTGCGTATGCCAAACCACAGCAGGACAATGAAAAGCATACTGATGGCTACGGCCAGCCACTCAACCATGAAAAAACGCGTCAGAAGGTCACCAAGCGCCGATGACAATATGGCGGGATGACTCAAGTAACGGTCCATACAACCTGGGCCGAAAAAGAAAATGCTTATCTGCTCCTTGAATGCGATGCAATATCTTGAACACAGCATAAGAACTGCCGTAAACAATGCAATGCAAACCAGCGGTAAAAAATCCACCAGAGACCTGTTTTGTTTCTCCATACTCATTATGATTGCTTCGAGTGGCAAACTTACAAAAAAATGGGGCGTGTTCGGCATAAAATGTTTACTTTTGCATTTCATAATTGTACGCGCGCGACATGGCAGGCAGACTCTATCTCATACCCACCCCCGTAGGAAATCTTGAGGACATTACCTTGAGGGCTCTACGCATCCTTAAGGAAGTGGATCTGATTCTGTGTGAAGACACCAGAACCAGTTCGGTGCTGCTCAACCATTTTGAAATAAAGAAGCCGCTGCTGTCACACCACAAGTTTAACGAGCACGAGACATCGGCCGGCATGGCAAAACGCATCGAGGCCGGACAGTCGGTGGCACTGATAAGCGATGCAGGTACGCCCGGCATATCGGACCCCGGATTCATGCTGGTGCGCGAATGCGTGGCACAGGGCATCGAGGTTGAGTGCCTGCCCGGCCCCACGGCTTTCGTGCCGGCGCTGATTGATTCCGGACTTCCATGTGACAGGTTCCTTTTTGAAGGATTCCTGCCCCAGAAGAAAGGACGTCAGACCAGAATAAACGCGCTGAAGGACGAGGTACGCACAATCATTTTCTACGAATCGCCTTACCGCCTTGTCAAGGCCCTGCAACAGTTCATCGAGGCGTACGGACCTGAACGTCCCGTTGCCGTGTGCCGTGAGATATCCAAAGTGCACGAGCAGTGCGTGCGCGGCACTCTTGCCGAGGTACTTGACCATTTCCAGAAGACCGAGCCAAAGGGTGAGATAGTCATCGTACTTGGCGGAGCACCCGGAAAGGGCAAAAACGAAGTTGAAGAATGAAGGAGGAATTTCAGGTAATACACGAAAACAAGGTCGAGACAGCCATTCTGGTGGGCATAATAACCCAGAACCAGGACGAGCGCAAAACCACGGAATATCTTGACGAGCTTGAGTTTCTGGCCCAGACAGCCGGCGTAAGCGTCATGCGCCGTTTCACGCAGAAGATTCCACAGGCCCTGAGCGCCACCTACGTGGGCAAGGGCAAGCTTGAGGAGATGCGCGAATACATTGACCGCATGGACGACATGGAGAACCCCGTGGGTATGGCCATTTTCGATGATGAACTTACCGCCAAGCAGATATCGGCCATTGAACAGGCCCTGGGCGTAAAGGTGCTTGACCGCACATCGCTCATTCTTGACATATTCGCCATGCGCGCACAGACAGCCCACGCCAAGACGCAGGTCGAACTGGCGCAGTACCGTTATCTGCTGCCCCGCCTGCAGCGCATGTGGACACACCTGGAACGTCAGGGAGGCGGCAGCGGTGCCGGAGGCGGAAAGGGTTCTGTAGGTCTGCGCGGACCTGGTGAAACCCAGCTTGAAATGGACCGCCGTATAATTACCCAGCGCATAAGCTGGCTCAAGCAGCAGCTGGCCGACATTGACCGCCAGAAGGCCACCATGCGCCAGAACCGCGGCCGCCTGATACGTGTTGCCCTGGTAGGCTACACCAATGTGGGCAAATCGACCCTCATGAACCTGCTCTCAAAGAGCGATGTGTTCGCTGAAAACAAGCTGTTCGCCACACTTGACACCACAGTGCGCAAGGTGGTGGTGGGCAATCTGCCGTTCCTGCTGTCCGACACCGTAGGATTCATACGCAAACTGCCTACAGACCTGATAGAATCGTTCAAATCGACCCTTGACGAGGTCCGTGAGGCCGACCTGCTGGTTCACGTGGTTGACATTTCGCACCCCGACTTCGAGGACCAGATGAAGACCGTTGAAAAGACGTTGGCTGACCTTGGTGCAGGTGACAAGCCCATGATAGTGCTCTTCAACAAGACCGATGCCTACACCTGGGTCGAGAAGGAGCCCGATGACCTGACTCCCATGACGCGTGAGAACATCACCATGGATGAACTTCAGCGCACATGGATGGCCAAACTGAACGGCGAGTGTCTGTTCGTATCGGCCATAAAGAAGACAGGCCTGGAGGAAATGAGACGCACCCTGTACGAAAGGGTCAAGCAGCTCCACGTCCAGAAATACCCCTACAACGACTTCCTGTATCCCGATTTG
Organism: Bacteroidaceae bacterium; assembly: GCA_024398755.1. GTDB lineage: Bacteria > Bacteroidota > Bacteroidia > Bacteroidales > Bacteroidaceae > Colenecus. Next base: position 15,416 of record JAKSIQ010000039.1, read on the forward strand.
GAAACTACGGAATAACGGCGGAGAATTGTTGAAAACAGATGACCATAACTATAAATAACTTGATCAAAAATGGACAAGGTAAAGAAAAATTACTTTGTCTTTGACAATCAAAAACATCAGCATAAATGAAAAAAGAACAGCAGACGCTCTACGTGTCTCCCAAGGTTAAGACCGTGGAAATCAAGGCTCAGGCAATCATCTGCCAGAGTTTGAGCGGTATCAACAGCATGTCCATCGATGAGGATGGCGGTAGTGAATTTGAATAACAGGAGGCCAGCACAATGAAAAAGACAATGATACTCGCAGCCTTCGCTGCACTTATTTCACTCGCTTCCTGCCAGAAGGAAGAAGTCATCGACAACAACGGGACAGATAAGAACGCATCCCCAGTATTCACCGCATCAATCGCCGGTGCAACCAGGACCACAGTCAATCTGACTGACGGCAAGGTAGCATGGGAAGAAGACGATGAAATCACCGTATTCGACGCTTTAAAAGCATCCGCTGTATATGAGGTCGAGAGCATTGACGCCACCACCGGCAAGGCGACTTTCGTGCTTAAGGACAACGAGACAGCTCTTGGCGATGGCCCTTACACAGCAACTTACGGCACCGAGCCTTCAACAGCCCAGACCTACAGCGCCACAGCTGGCAAACTCTATATGACCGCTCCTGAAACATCAAACAACAGCTTCACTTTCACCGTCCAGTGCGGCTTGATGAAGCTCAACCTCACCAAGACAGGCGAGAGCGTGAAGAGCATCGCGGTGACCAGCAGCACCGATGCGACCTACACCCTGACCTGTGACCCGGCTCAGAGTATCGCCACAGCAAAGGACTTCTGCATTGCCCTTCCTGCCGGCAGCTACACCAAGATTGAGATCACCAACGCAAAGGATGTCACATGCACCCTTAACTCCACAAACGGAGTTACAGTCGCCGCCAATCACATCAAGCCCGTTACCTTCGGTATGGACAAACTCAATTTCGCCCCTGTCACCACAGGTACAGCCAAGGCAACCATCAATGGCGTGGAAACTGATGTCAAATGGATTCAGCTATGGAAAGATGGACCCAAGTTCGCTGAGTACAATGTTGGGACTACATTGGAAAATAAATATGGTGCCTATTTCGCATGGGCAGATAGTATTGCATCAAGCCAGTGGGGTGACAACTGGCGCATGCCGACAGCTGATGAATATCAAGCACTTTTAGACAGCTGTACATTCTCAAGCAAAGAAATAAATGGTGTCAATGGTTATGTTGTTAAAGGCAAACAAGGTACATACGCTCTCAACAGCGTCTTCTTTCCTGCAGGAAGCGGAGTCGGCTTTGGCGGCCTGAATAACTGTGGCTGGTACTGGAGTTCTTCATCTATTAGCAGCGAAAGAGCGTGGTTTCTGAGCTTCGATATTAACCAAAGCGACCGATTGGTGACTGGCGACGATTGTACCTCTTGCTACACCGTCCGCGCGGTGCTGAATGAAGCTCCTTAATGTGGCTCTTCCTGGAAAGTTCACTATCAACGAGGGCGGTGATCAGGTCTGCTTCTCCCGGGGCAATATGTATTGGGATGGCGATTCATTTGAATTCAAGGACAATCAGTATGATTATTCGACTGCGTTGAGCGCTTCCCACGTGAGCCATCTCTACTGGAGCAAGATGGGACTATCTGTTCAAAAACCACGCCCGAAAATGGATTACAGTATGTAGTATTAATGGTTATGCAATTCTATTGGGGTGGTTTTGAGACGGCTGTCGATGATGAACGTAAATGTGGCGAATCCGTCCGCCTCGTCACAGACGTTGAATAACAAACACTATCAATACATCAGGAGCCGTATATCTTCAAAGGTATACGGCTGTTTGTTATCCTTTTACCGTCCGAAAGAACTCAATCGTTTAACGGCCCTAAACATATCAGAAGTACTATATTTACGGCTCAGTGGAAATTTAGTGGGGGTAAGCGTAAATAGAACGTTAATCTGCATTC
>JAKSIQ010000004.1 GCA_024398755.1 Bacteroidaceae bacterium
GTTTTGCTCACGAGAGCGTAATGTTGCACGTATCAATACCCATACTTTTTCGGGCGAACCCCATCTATGCCTTCTCCCCACTAAATATCGACGGAGCCCAACCCCCCGCCAGCGGGGACTTGGTCGCTTCGCTCCTAATTATCCACTCCGCGCACTGCGGAGTTCTGAGGATTAGAAAATGTGGACAATGAGCTGCCACATTGCTATGGCGGCGAAAATCACTTTGAGGCCGGTGGTGAAGAGGAATGCAAGGAATGCGCCGGCTGCGGCTTTCAATGCCTTGCCCATGCTCTGGTCTTCTGCAAGCCATTCGGCAAGGAACGCACCGAGAAAACTGCCCATTACCATTCCGACGGGTGTGAAGAAAAGCCCTATTATGAGACCGATGGTGGCACCGCGGCTGCCTGACTTGTGGCCGCCGGCGGCTTTTGTCATCAAGCCCGGCATGACGTAGTCGAGTATGGTCAATGCTATCGCTGCTGCCAGCCAGATGAGCAGGGCTGTGCGCGACATAGGTTCGTCGGCATCGGTCCTGAGGTAAAGGCATAACATGGCGGCACCGCTGATGGGCGGTCCGGGAAGGACCGGCAGAAATCCGCCGGCAATTCCAAGCACTCCAAGAATCAGTGCTATGATTGACAGTGAGTCCATACCTATATATAATGGCGTTAGTGGTTTTCAGGAAATTCTTCATGGCAAATATACTAACTGTAGCGGTGTATTTCTGCAAAAACTTTCTTTTTTGTTTTGTCAGGTGAATCAAAAAAAGTAATTTTGCGAGCCGATTATTATCAACCTTTGAATAAAAGGTTAATTATGAGCGAGTTAAGCCCCCGAGTAAGGGAACAAGGGTATGAGCGTACCTTTGGAAACAAGCGTTAGGGAACTCTCCATTCCGTTGGGAAACGGGTTGGTTTCGCTAGAGAAAATGAAATTATTAACAACGATTTAAAGTTTAAAATGGATACTTTAAGTTACAAGACTGTTTCGGCCAACAAGGCTACCGCTACAAAGGAATGGGTTGTAGTTGATGCTACAGACCAGGTTCTGGGCCGCTTCGCCGTGAAGGTTGCCAAGCTGCTGCGCGGTAAGTACAAACCAAACTACACTCCGCACGTTGACTGCGGTGACAATGTTATCATCATCAATGCCGACAAGGTTGTTCTGACCGGCAAGAAGTGGACTGACAAGATTTATCTTCGCTACACCGGTTATCCAGGTGGCCAGCGTGAGATGACTCCTGCACAGCTCATGGCAAAGCCTAACGGCGCTGAGAGACTTATGAAGAAGACCATTAAGGGTATGCTGCCAAAGACCAAACTGGGAGACCAGCTGCTTGGCAATCTGTACGTTTATGCTGGTGGCGAACACAAGCATGAGGCACAGACCCCGAAGGCTATTGATATCAATTCACTTATTTAATCTGAAAGAGAATGGAAATGATAAATGCAGTTGGCCGTCGCAAGCGCGCCGTAGCTCGTGTTTTCGTTACTGAAGGAACAGGCAAGATTACCATCAACAAGAAGGATCTTACCGTGTATTTCCCATCATCACTTCTTCAGTACGTTGTTCTCCAGCCTCTGAAGAAGCTTGAAGTTGCTGAAAAGTATGACATCAAGGTGAACCTTGACGGCGGTGGTTACAATGGCCAGGCAAATGCTCTGCGTCTTGCTATTGCCCGCGCTCTTGTCAAGATCAATGCTGATGACAAGAAGGCTCTCCGTATGGAGGGCTTCCTGACACGCGACTCACGTTCTGTTGAACGTAAGAAGCCGGGTCAGCCGAAGGCACGTCGCCGCTTCCAGTTCAGCAAGCGTTAATCGCCTGTTATCACACTGGAACTCAATATTGGATTGTGTTTTTGCAATCCTGTGTTTAGTATCTAAACTGTCGGGATCCACCCAGATAGGCGGCTACCCGACGGTTGGTTTAAAAAGAATGTAAACAAACAAATCAAAACAATTATGTCAAGAACAAATTTTGAACAGCTTCTTGAAGCTGGCTGTCACTTCGGCCATCTGCGCCGCAAATGGAATCCTGCAATGGCTCCTTATATTTTCATGGAGCGCAACGGTATTCATATCATTGACCTTAACAAGACTGTTGAGGCTATTGATCAGGTATCGGAAATCTTGAAGAAGATGGCCCGCGATGGCAAGAAGATACTTTTTGTAGGTACAAAGAAGCAGATTAAGGAACTTGTCGCACAGAAGGTTTCTGCTGTCGGCATGCCATACGTCATTGAACGCTGGCCGGGCGGTATGCTTACCAATTTCCCGACAATCCGTAAGGCTGTCAAGAAAATGGCTACCATCGACAAGCTTACAAGCGATGGTACATATTCAAACCTCTCAAAGCGTGAAATCCTTCAGATTACACGTCAGCGTGCAAAGCTGGAAAAGAACCTCGGTTCAATTGCCGACCTTTCACGTCTGCCGGCTGCTCTGTTCGTAATTGACGTTCTCAAGGAGAACATCGCAGTTCGCGAAGCAAACCGTCTTGGTATTCCTGTGTTCGGTATTGTTGATACCAACAGCAATCCTGACGAAATTGACTACGTAATTCCTGCAAACGATGATGCAACCAAGTCAGTTGATGCTATTCTGACTGCCTGCTGCGCTGCCATTCAGGAAGGTCTTGACGAGCGCAAGGCAGAGAAGGGTGACGAGGCCGCTGAAGCAGAACAGGAGGACAAGGCCGAGAAGCCACGTCGCGAACGTATCCGCAAGGTTGCAAAACCCGCTGAAACAATTGAAGAAGAGGCTCCAGTTGCAGAAGCTGCTCCTGAAGCTTGAATTTAACGCTAAAACATTTTAAGAAATGGCTGTTACACTTGAAGATATTAAGAGCTTGCGCACCAAGACCGGTGCCGGCATGTCAGACTGCAAGAAGGCTCTGACAGAAGCCGAGGGCGATTTTGAAAAAGCAATTGAGATTATCCGCAAGAAGGGTCTGGCTGTTGCACAGAAGCGTTCTGACCGTGAGGCTTCAGAAGGTTGCGTTCTTGTAAAGGTTGATGGCAACTTCGGTGCTATCATTGCTTTGAAGTGTGAAACCGACTTCGTAGCAAATAACAAGGATTTTGTTGCTCTGACACAGTCAATCCTTGATGCAGCTGTTGCTGCAAAGGCCAAGTCACTTGATGAAGTCAAGGCTCTGCCTTTCCAGGGCAAGACCGTTGCCGACATTGTTCTTGAACGCACAGGTATTGTAGGTGAAAAGCTTGAACTTGACGGATATTCATTCATCGAGGGTTCCGAAATTGCTTCATACAACCATCAGGGCAAGAACTTCCTTTGTGTTCTTGTCGCATTCAACAAGGAGGTTGCCGATAAGGATTATATCCATGAAGTCGCTCTCCAGGTTGCAGTACAGAATCCTGTTGCTCTCAGTGAGTCAGAAGTTCCTGAAGCTGTCAAGGCAGAGGAAATGAAGGTCGCTATTGAGAAGACAAGAGAAGAGCAGGTTGCAAAGGCAGTTGAAGCCGCTCTCCGCAAGGCTGGTTTCAATCTCTACATTTCAGAGAATGAAGAGCATATCAAGGAAGGTATCATGAAGGGTGAAATTACCGAGGCTCAGGCCGATGAGATTCGTGCCCTTAAAGCGAAGACCGCCGAAGATAAGCTTGCAAATATGCCTGCTGCAATGATTGACAAGATTGCAGAAGGACGTATGAACAAGTTCTTCAAGGAGAATTGCCTTGTCAATCAGGTGTATGCTTTCGGTGATGGCAAACAGACCATTAACGAATACATCAAGGCTCTTGACAAGGAACTGGCAATTACCGGTTTCCGTCGCTTCACTCTGAAGGCTGAATAATTTGTTAATAAGACAAATGAAAGGGGAATCCTGAAGGGTTCCCCTTTATTATTTTATTTTGTTTGTGTATATCCGAGTGATTTCAGTCTGGCAATCAGCTTATCCTTCATCTCTCCCTGAATTATTATAAGTCCGTCTTTTGCACTACCTCCACAACCGCAATAGGTTTTCAAACTGCGTGCAAGAGCTTCAAGTTCATGATCCGGACCTGAAAATCCCGAAATGACGCTGGCTGTTTTACCACCACGTCCTGCCTTTTCTATTCTAACACGAAGTTTCTGCTGTGAAGGCGGTGTCAATTCCACATTGTCGTCATTGCTGCCTGTTTCAAAAGTAAAATCCGGATTGGTTGAATATACCATACCCAGACGTTCTTTCCAATCGTTGTTTCTCCCTGCCATCTGTTGATTATCAATATAATGTCATATAGCGCAAAGGTATGTGTTTTTTGAGTATTTTTGTGCTTATGAAGATTGTATGTGCAGGTGAGAACCGTAGACAGGACAATAATGGCGCATTTGAACCGTTAATTGATACGGGCTGCCCGACCATATACATGAAACCGGATTCATGCATACTGCGCAACAGGAAGCCTTTTTTTATTCCCGATCACATGGGACGTATTGATTTCAGTTGCCAATTGGCTGTTCGGATAAACCGCTTGGGCAAAAGTATTTCCGAACGTTTCGCGTCACGGTATTGGGATGCGGTGACATTGGGAATTGATTTTGTCGCTTCTGATTTGAAGAACAAACTTGCAGAGAATGGTCTTCCATGGGATATATGCTGTGGCTTTGACGGAGCTGCTGTTATTGGTGATTGGATTGATAAAGACAGAATGGAAGATATTCAGAATCTTGATCTGAGACTGGATGTTGACAATAGTACAATTCAGAGTTCCAATACATGCAATATGATTCATTCTGTTGACAGCATAATAGAGTATGTCAGCCGGTTCTGTACATTGAAGACAGGTGACATTATCTTCTCCGGGGCTTTGAATCCATTGACTGAAGCTGTAATCGGACAGCATCTTCAGGGCTATTTGAACGGAGTTAATGTTTTGGATTTTCATGTTCGCTGAGATTTGATTCATGATGAAACGGGTATTGTTGACATTGGTGCTTACGCTTGTAGCTTTGATTGCGACAAGTCAGAGTGTCCTGCTGGAAAGCGGCTGGCAGAGTCAGACGGGAGACAGCGTTCCACCATTGGCGACATATCAGTTCAAACTTGGTTCGTACAGCACTCAGATACAGTATTCCGCCAGGATAGAATATCCGGAACTCCTGCCTGTCAGCGAAGAACAGCTTCTGGTATGGGGTATAGAGAAGAATAGCTTGCCTTCGTGGCCTGATATCAGCTGCTCGCTTGGCCTCTCTCGCGGGAATGCTGTGCTTGATGTTGCATTCATTCCTTTGATTCAACGTGATGGAAAGGCTTTTGTCATTGATTCGTATAAGTTGGAACTGGTGACTACAAAGGGTTCCCGGTCATTTCTGGCGGCATCCGGTCCGATGCGATATGTGCATGAGTCTGTATTGTCAAGCGGTCGTTGGGTGAAGGTACGCGTTGCATCCAGTGGCGTTTATGGTTTCAGTTACAGCCGTTTGCGTGAGTTGGGTTTTGCAGATCCGTCAAAAGTGAAGGTCTATGGTTATGGCGGAAAACAATTGCCGGAATCCAAATTGCAGAACATGATTGATGATCTTCCTTCGCAGCCGGTCTGGAATGATGGGGCCAGAATTCTGTTTTATGCACAGGGGCCTGAAGATGTGTCCTATAGTGGTGGTTATCTGGTCCATTCTGTAAATTATTATAGTGATTACGGCTGTTATTTCCTGACAGATCGTGCTGATATTCCAGAAGACAGTTATGTTTCCCCGTCTGAGTGTGACAGCGTTATAGGTAATCTTATCTGCACATATTCTGATTGCGAGTTTCTGGATAAAGATGAGTTCAGTTGGATGATGTCCGGACGCAGACAATTTGAAAAAGCCGATTTCGCATCGGCTGGCAGCCGGACATATGACTTTAATACAAAGAATATGGTGGCAGGAAAGGCATACCTGAGAGTGTCCTTTTCCACTAATTCTACCAAGTCATCTCTTCTTGATGTTCAGGTTGATGGCACATCAGCAGGAGTCATGCCATTGGATGCGGTAATAGGATCGAATGTTGCATCGGTTGCCGAAAAGACATTCTCCCTTAATCTTCAGGAGAAGCAGAATCTGAAAGTCAGACTGAAATACAGCAGTCAGACAGCATGCGAATCACATCTTGACTATCTGCGCCTTGAATTCACCCGCAGGACGGCAATGGGGTCTTCGGCTTTTTTCAGAGTTCCATTAAAGTCTGACTGTAAAGGCGCCAGCCTTTGCGTAACCCAGTCAAATGAATCCGTACTCATCTGGAAAATAGAAGCAGGTGGCAAAGCCACTGTTATGCCTTCGGTTTTCAGAAATGACAGCACCATTGCTTATGCGTCAGATTTGAACACATCGGATATTCTGCTTGCAGTCAATCCCCGTGCTTCTTTTCCTGAGCCCTTTATAGCAGAAAGCATCGTAAACCAGAATCTTCATGGCGTTGGGCCTCTTGATTTTGTCATTATAGTTCCTGCATCCGGTAAAATCATTCCGCAGGCTGAAAGGTTGGCACAGGCTCACCGTGATGTTGATAAGCTGAAGGTCGGAGTCTTCAGAGCGGATCAGGTATACAATGAGTTTTCTTCCGGAACCCCCGATGCTACAGCAATACGCCGTTTTATGAAGATGCTCTATGACAGGGCCGACGGTGGAACATCGGCACCCCGATATCTTTTGTTGATGGGTGCGGGGACATATGACAACAGAATGCATACGTCGGATATGAAAGGCCGCAATCCCGATGATTATCTGCTGTGCTTTGAATCCGACAATTCACTGAACAGCACCGGATCGTATGTCATGGAAGACTATTTCGGACTGCTTGATGACAATGAGGGTGTGAATCTTCTTACAGAGAAAACCGATGTCGGTGTCGGACGACTTCCTGTTGAAGACAACCATCAGGCCAAGGTGGCGGTTGACAGAATCATTGGTTATATGACAGGCGCAAATGCCGGCAGATGGCTCAATGAGATTCTTGTTCTAGGCGATGATGGCGATAACAACACTCATATGAAGGATGCTGATGATGTTGCTGAACTGTATGGAGACCTATATCCCGACAAGCGGATAACAAAGATGTATTGGGACAGTTATCCTATGGAAGCGCAAGCTTCATACAATTCTTATCCCTCATTGCGCAAACGTCTTTTGGAAAAACTTGATGAGGGCGCGCTGATAGTCAACTATACAGGACATGGCAGTGTTGAAGTAATGTCACATGAACTTGTCATGTCCAAGGCTGATGCAGCAGAACTTGCAAGTCCGCGTCTGCCTTTCTGGATTACGGCATCATGCGATATGGCGCCGTTTGATCAGCCGCTGGTGAACTTTGGTTGCAACCTTTTGTCCAATGAAAAGGGTGGAGCAATCGGTATGTTATCAACGACAAGAACTGTAGTGTCTTACCAGAACAGACTGATGAACCTCTGCTTTTCCAAATATGTTCTGGCTGCCGATGCGAATGATAATGCGTATGCTCTTGGCGATGCGTTGATGTTGGCCAAGAATGAACTTGTGACCGATGGTGGAATGACAGACAAATCTGCCAATAAGTTGAATTTCGTACTTCTGGCAGATCCGGCATTGAAACTTCATCGTTCTGCATATACGGCTGTGATTGATTCATTTGCAGATGCGTCTCCAACCCAGTGCTGCTTGGAGGCAAAGGCCGGTGAGATTGTGACCGTCAAAGGACACATTGAGTCTGACGGCATTCTCCGGCAGGACTTTAACGGCCTGTTATATAGTACTGTCTATGACAATGAGCGTGAGGTGACCTGCTTTAACAATTTGAATGCGGCCGATGAACCATTCAAATACAATGCGCGTGACAGAATCATTTCTATGGGAACTGATTCTGTCCGTTCTGGTGTTTTCCAATTCTCATTCCCTGTTCCATTGGATATTAATTATTCATCAGAAAACGGTCTTATAAACTTGTTCGCGTTGTCGGAAAACCGTGAATCGTCGGCCTCGGGAACGTTTGCCGATTTTATTGTGGGTGGTACTGCTTCCGGAATATGGAACGATACAGAAGGTCCTTCAATCGGCCTGTATCTGAATTCTCCTGCATTTCAATATGGCGCGAGTGTTGACAAGACTCCGTTGCTTGTAATTGATCTGCATGATGAATCCGGACTTAATACTACAGGCAACGGTCTGGGGCATGAGATAGTTCTGACCATTGACGGAAATCGTTCGAAAACATGGGTCCTTGACTCATATTATGTCCAGCAGGAGGGCAGTTTTACTGATGGTAGGATAATGTTCAGGATTCCGGAACTTTCTGAAGGCAAGCATATGCTCTCTGCACGTGCGTGTGATACCATGAACAATTCTTCAACCGCATATCTTGAGTTCAAAGTGGTAGATGGCCTTGAACCGTCATTTGACATATATGTGACAGAGAGTCCTGCCCGTGAACATACCTGTTTTGTGATAAGCCATGACAGACCAATGCAGAATGCTGTGGTTTCTGTCAGCATAATAAACGGAAATGGCGAGGTGGAATGGGGCCACAATGAGATTGATGAGTCACAGACAGGAATCTCATATATTGATTGGAATCTTTGCAATACTGCAGGCATCCGTGTTCCGACTGGACTCTATCTTGTCAGGGCTACGGTGGCGGCCGAAGGCCAGCAGCATTCCGTTTCATGTAAAATGGTCGTTCTGAATCCATAAAGACACAATAATTGGGACTTTTTCGAGTTGTTATATTTGATTATGAAGAAAGCAGTCAGATTATATTTCCTTCTAGCCGTCATGCTGGGATTCTGTTCAGAAGCTTTTGCGGCCAAGGAACAGGAACAGGTTGGCATGTTCAACCCTGTATACACTGGTGTTACGTCATTGTCAATTGCGCCGGATTCGAGAGCTGGAGCAATGGGAGATGTAGGATGCGCAACAGATCCTTATTTTGACAATAACAGCCAGTATTGGAATCCGTCCAAATATCCATTTACAAAAAGTGACGCCGGGTTGTCTTTGTGTTATACCCCATGGTTGAGAAAACTGGTCACCGATATAGACCTGACCAATCTTACAGGTTTCTATAAATTGGATGATGCTTCGGCAATAAGCGGCTCACTCACGTATTTTTCACTTGGCGATGTCATAGCTTTTTCAGGACAGTCGCAGGTAATAATCAAACCGTATGAAATGGCGGTCGATTTTGACTATTCCAGAAAACTGACGCCAACTCTTTCGGCTGCAGTAGGTATGCGTTTCATCTATTCCGATCTGCAGTATAAATATGAAGACGATGTGTTTCCCGGAAAGGCATTCAGTGCTGACATTTCAATGTTCCATCAGGACTATGTCGGAATCGGACGCAGGGACTGTCTGTTCGGATTTGGCTTGAACGCATCGAACATCGGTAGCAAAATATCATATGATGGAGGACAGACAAGTGAATTCCTGCCGACCAATTTGCGTGTCGGAGTTTCGCTGCTGGTTCCGATTGATGAGTATAACTCAATTTCATTCAATGCCGATGCCAACAAACTGATGGTTCCCACGCGCCCTACATACAGACAGTTCATGCAGGAGGTGAATCCGGACGAGGACGTTGAGGATTTGAGTTTTACCTCTGAATATGCGGAATGGCTGTCCGAAACCGGTTATAACAAAATGTCACCTATTGCCGGCATTTTCAAATCATTCAATGACGCGCCTGGCGGATTCCGTGAAGAGCTGCGTGAAATATACTGGGGCGTGGGCCTGGAATACAATTACAATGACCAGTTCTTTCTGCGTGGCGGATATCACTATGAAAATGAATACAAGGGCAATAGAAAATACTATACTCTTGGCGCGGGTTTCAAAATGAACGTGTTCTCGCTTGATGCGGCATATCTTGTGTCGACAGCGCAGAACAATCCTCTTGATCAGACTCTCAGGTTCTCGCTGTCATTTGATATGGAAGGATTAAAAGCTGTAATTGGAAGATGATAAGGGTTGGCTACGGGTATGATGTCCATAAACTGGTCCCGAATCGGGAATTGTGGATAGGGGGCATTCGTCTTGAGTATGAGATGGGTCTCTTGGGCCATTCAGATGCTGATGTCCTTATTCATGCCATTTGCGATGCACTGCTGGGCGCAGCTGCATTGCGTGATATAGGATTCCATTTCCCGGACAAGGATCCTCGTTTTAAGGGAATAGACAGCAAACTGCTTCTTGCCAGGACAGTGTCACTGTTGAAGGAACATGGTTTCAGAATTGGCAATATTGATGCGACCGTTTGTGCGGAACAGCCTAAACTGAATCCTCATATTCCCGAGATGCAAAGTGTGCTTGCAGGAATTATGGGAATTGAACCTGATTGTGTGTCGCTGAAAGCTACCACTACTGAAGAGTTGGGCTTCACGGGGCGTAGGGAAGGCATATCGGCTCATGCTGTCTGTCTTATTGAAAAGAATACCGGAAGTGAAACTCTATAGTGACAGCGAACTCGCTGAAATTCTTGACAGAAAGGAATTCAGGCTTCTTTCCAAGACGGCAGACAGCCTTGGACTTGAGTGTTATGTGGTCGGCGGCTACGTAAGAGATCTGTTCCTTGAGCGTCCGAGCAAAGATATTGATATTGTGGTCGTTGGCAGTGGCCTTGAAATGGCAAAGGCCTACGGCAAAGCTTTGGGACGCGGTGCGCATGTCAGCCTTTTCAAGAACTTCGGGACCGCACAAGTCAAGAAAGGCAATCTTGAAGTTGAATTTGTTGGAGCCAGAAAGGAATCGTATCAGCATGATTCCCGCAATCCGATTGTAGAAAACGGTACCCTTGAAGACGATCAGAACCGCAGGGACTTTACTATCAATGCAATGGCCATATGTCTCAATGAGAATCGTTTCGGAGAACTGGTCGATCCATTTGACGGAATTGCTGACCTGCAGGACCGCATTATACGTACTCCACTTGATCCTGGAGTGACATTTTCGGATGATCCGCTCAGAATGTTGCGTTGCATACGTTTTGCCACTCAGTTGAATTTCTATATTGATGACGCAACCTTCCAGTCTCTTGAACAGATGAGGGATCGTATCACAATAATCTCCAAGGAGCGTATTGCTGAAGAACTCAATAAGATTCTGCTGTCACCTATTCCTTCAAAGGGATTCATTGATCTGGACCGATGCGGACTTTTGGATCTTATATTTCCGGAGCTGACAGCATTGCAGGGCGTTGAGACTGTAAATGGTCGTGGCCACAAGGATGTATTCCTTCAGACCTTACAGGTCTTGGACAATGTGGCAAAAGGCAGTGATGACCTTTGGTTGCGTTGGGCTGCCCTTCTTCATGACATAGGCAAACCCAAGACAAAACGATGGGACAATAACCACGGATGGACTTTCCACAATCACAACTATATAGGGCAGCGTATGATTCCGTCTTTATTTGAACGCATGAAAATGCCGAAGAATGAGAAGATGAAATATGTACAGAAGATGGTTGACCTGCATATGCGTCCAATAGCCATTGTTGACGATGAGGTTACAGATTCAGCCGTGCGACGTCTTCTGTTTGATGCAGGTGATGACATCGACGACCTGATGCTGCTTTGTGAGGCTGATATTACATCGCATAATGAACAGAAAAAACAGCGGCTGCTGCAGAATTTCAAGCTGGTGCGGGAAAAGCTTCGTGACCTTGAGGAACGCGATAGAATACGTAATTTCCAGCCGCCCGTCGATGGAATAGAGATAATAGAAACTTTCGGATTGTCTCCTTCAAAAATAGTAGGTGATTTGAAAAGTGCTATCAAGGATGCGGTACTTGACGGCGTCATTCCCAATGAACATGATGCCGCATTCGAGTTTTTGCTTGCAGAAGCCGGCAAGTATGGGCTTCGGCCAATATCAAAGAAGGAATGATGGACTCGACCGATAGAATAAAACGCATTCTTGTCCGGATTGCATTGCTTGCCTCTGTAATCATGGTATCGTGCAAGGAACGTCCGGCCATTGGTAAAACGCCTATCGCCAGAATTGTCCGCGAAATGACTCTTCAGGAAAAGGCGTCATTGCTGACCGTAGCCTTGAATTCGGGTGGTTATCCCGACTCTACTGCTGCTATTCCACGTTTCGGTATACCGTCTTTACGTTTTGGCGCTGTCAGCAACATGGATTCTGATGAATTTAATCAGTTGTTGCGGAGTTATAATCTGGATCTCGCATTCAGTTACGGACAGCGTCTGTCATTGGAACTCAGACTTGAAAGACCGGGAGAACCTGAGCCTGTATTTTTTGATGCAACAGCTTGGGCTGACAGCATATTTGATATTTCATCGAATGAGAAGATGCTGCGCTTTGATATGTTGCGTTCCATAGCGCTGGGAATGACGGAAATGGGAACCATTGCGGCTGTGGTAAATAGCGAGCCTGAAGAAAAAGGCTATGCCGGGTTTTTCGGTTCAGGCTTGTTGAATCTTGCAGTATCTGACAGAACGGAGCAGGTGTTGGCATCGGTTCTCAGTGGAAATGATTTATTCGCATGCCGCTCTTCAAATGCGGCCGACGCAATCGTGTCGGCTGTCAGCGAAGGCGTTCTTGATGTTACGATACTTGACAGAAAGGTGGTGAACTTTCTGGATTGTCTGTCCAGATACGTGAGTGGCATACGCAAACCTGTTGAACTGCCCGATCTGGTTTCCGAACCTGGATTCCTAAAACGTGAAACTGCCGTTCAGAGTGCGGTGCTGATAAAGAATGACAATGTCCTTCCATTGGAAAAAGATGAACTGATAGCCTTGTACGGATTAGCTGCTTATAATGATGTATATGCTTTTGACAGCGTGGTCCGGAAATTGGGAAACAGGCTTGAACCGTCTGTTTGCAATATGTACCGTCATCTTGCATCTTTACCTGACAGTCTGGCCCAAAAGGAATCATTGAACAGGAAGCCGTTCCAGCTGAGGGCCGATGCTGTCCTGTCCGATGTCGCTGTCATTGTCATACAAGGTAATGTTGATGGAAATTCGGAACTTATAAGAACAGTCTGTGGCGCGTTTCATTTCAAGTCGCGTAATGTGATTCTTGTAATGGATGAAGAAGCCTGCAGTTCTGTGGGCTCGTCCTACATGATGGCGGATGCGGTCATCTTGACATCGTTTTCAGGAAAGGAGACATCTGATGTGGTATCGCAAATATTGAATGGCTCATTGAATCCGTCCGGCAGACTATCCAGCCAATTGCCAGGCGGTCAAGGCCGGTATCGGACCGGTGTGGGCCTTGGCTATTCGTCATTTGTCCTTTCCAAACCTGATGTACAGTTGGTCGGTAATCTTATGAAGGCTTCTGTCAGAGTGACAAATACGGGAATGGTTCCTGGTATGGAATCGGTATTGGCATTGGTCTGCCATGCCGAAAACATAGATGAAACTCATTATGTGGGAATGGTGAAGACAGCACAGATTGAGTCTGGCGATTATTGTACAGTTGAGTTCCCTATTGGCAGAGTGACCACTCAGAATGAAGAGTTGAACATATATTTCCAGTTCCCTGACGGTTCAGGCACCGTCAGCACATTTATTCCTGTTTTACGATGAAACATACTTTTGCCTTTTTATTTGTTCTTTCCGTGAGCTTGTTCTTTACCGGTTGTAAGGATAAATCGGTGCAGTTGGCATCCGATTGTTATGAGACAGCATTGCAGGCATATGAATCAGGAGATTATGTGCTGGCATTGAGCCTGATAGACAGCATCAGGGTAAAGTATCCCACTGTTATTGATGTGCGGCGCAGCGCATTGGCATTGCAGCAGAAGATAGATGTTGCGGAACAGACCCGCAGCATAGCTTTTGAGGATTCTCTCCTTGCTCAGGCACGCAAGACACTTGAGTCCGTTCTTCCCAAATATAAGTTCGAAAAGGATGAAGAATATCAGGATATGGGCAACTATGTCATACCATCACAAAATGCTGAGAACAACTTGTCGCGCAGTTATATTCGTGCTCAGGTCGATGAAAAAGGACGCCTTGTCTTGATTTCAACATATGCGGGCAAGCAGTTCATTCATCACAAGTCAATCAGAATCGGCGATGGAAATGTATTTCAGGAATCCGGCCTGTCAGACGATTGCTATGAGTACAAGGATCTTGGGGTATGCTATGAAAAGTGCAATATCCATATGAATGAAGATCCTGATATAGTGTCGTTTATTGCAATGAACAGTGATAATGACAAACTTGTTCTCACTTTTGTCGGCGCAGAGAGAAATGTTCAAGTACCAATTACCTCTGCTGACAGAAAATCAATAGCCAGTCTTTACGAACTGTCCCAACTGTTGCTTTTTATAGACGAGCATCAGAGAATTCTTGACGAGTCAAAGCGTCGGCTACAGTTTGTAACCTCCAAAATGTCATTGGAATAATCTGAATATGTCATTCAGATTGGCATAGAGCAACAGGGCAATAAGTATTGTCATGCCGATGGTGTTGGCTCTTTCAAGGAACTTGTCACCGGGCTTTTTCCCTGTAATAACTTCCAACAGCAGGAATAGGACATATCCGCCATCCAACGCCGGTATTGGCAATATGTTCATGAATGCCAATATGATTGCCAGAAAGGCTGTCATCAGCCAGAATCTGTACCAGTCCCATTGTTTCGGGAATATCTGTCCTATCGTTCCAAAGCCGCCCAAGCTTCTTGCCCCTTCTTTTGTGAAGACATAACGGAAATCGCTGACATAGGTTTTAAGTGTCTTCCAACCATAACTGATTCCCGCTGGAATTGAGGTCATGAAATTGTAATTCAAATAGACTGGAGCATATTCATTGGCAAAGTTGTGGACGATTCCCAACTTGAAGTCGTTGCTTGCTGTCAGGCTGATGGTGTCACGTCCCTGTCCTGGTCGCGATGTGACAATTGTCAGCTCGCGGCTGACGTATTCATTTGCCGCACGTGAGTGCATATCGCCAAGAACAAGTTGAAGGGAGTTCCATGTGTCAGAACGCATGCCGTTGATGCTCAATATGGTGTCGCCAGCCATCAGGCCCGCCCCATAGGCTGCGCCATCAACTGTAACGCTGTCTATTGTCATGGGGCTGAGTATGGTAACGAATGGCGTTTCACGTGTAAAGTCGAACAGCGACAATTCGTCGGGCATGTCAAGACAGATTTCTTTACCATCTCTCAATATGGTAACATGTTCGGCCTGAGCTATGTCACGGTACATGTTGTCATCGAACTGGATTGTAGGTACTCCGTCACAGGCTGTAATTATGTCTCCGTTTTTGAAACCGATGGATTGTGCATATTCGTTGAATTCAAGACCATGCTCAAGTTCTTGGGCGGGAATATAGCTGTCTCCCCAATGTAGAAGAACCATTGAATATATGAAAAATGCCTGGAGAAGATTGAACATGACTCCACCAACCATGATAAGCAGACGCTGCCATGCTTTTTTCGTGCGGAACTCCCATGGCTGTGGCTCCTGCTGCATCTGGGCAATATCCATTGATTCATCAATCATGCCGGAAATCTTACAATAGCCGCCGAACGGAACCCATCCTATTCCAAATTCCGTGTTTTCAGGATTCTGCCGCCAGTCATCGGCCGGCAATGTTGAAAGATCGACAGGTTTGTAGGTTATCTCTTCGTTTCCGGATGCATCGGTTCTTTTGACCTCTTCATAACTGTCAGGAACATTGGGCGCAAAGAATCTGATACGGATTCTGCCGTTTACTTTCTTTATTCTGACCAATGAAAAATTCGGGTTGAAAAATGCGTAGAACTTTTCTACCCTTACACCGAAAATCCTTGAAAACAGGAAATGACCGAATTCGTGAAATACAACCAGTATGGTAAGTGAAAGAATGAGCTGAATGAGTCGGATCCAGAATGTAGACATGTTTGAATGAAATTATATGATGAATGATTGTGCTGTTTCTCTTGCTATGGCATCGGTTTCAATATATTCCTCAAGTGTTGACTTGCGTTTGAATGGAACGGTCTCCATGGTGCGCTGAATGATATCGCTCATTTCAAGGAATCCTATGCGGTCTTCCAGAAATGCTCTGACGCAGACTTCGTTGGCGGCATTAAGTATGCATGGTATGTTACCGCCTCTCTCGATTGCCTTGTAAGCCAGAGCCAGATTGGGGAAACGTTCAGTGTCAGGACACTCAAAATCCAGCCTGGAGAGAGTGGTGAAATCTACCCTTGGAAAGTCTGATTTCAGACGCTCGGGATAAGAGAATGCGTATTGGATAGGAAGACGCATGTCAGGCGCTCCAAGTTGTGCCTTTATCGCTCCGTCTGCAAACTGGACCATGGAATGTATGATTGACTGGGGATGTACAACCACCTGAATTCTGTCATATGGAACACCGAACAGCCATTTGGCTTCAATGACTTCAAAACCTTTGTTCATCATTGAGGCTGAATCAATGGTAATTTTGGCTCCCATGTCCCAGTTGGGATGTTTGAGTGCCTGCTCTTTTGTGACTGATGCCAGCTGCTGGCGCTCCATACCGCGAAACGGGCCACCCGATGCGGTGAGAAGAATTTTTTCCACGGGATTGTCAAGTTCTCCGTGAAGACATTGGAATATGGCTGAATGCTCGGAATCAACCGGCAGTATGGGGGTATGGTATTGCAGTGCAAGTTCTGTTATCAGTTCACCGGCAACAACCATTGTCTCTTTATTGGCCAATGCTATGGTTTTTCCCGCTTTTATTGCTTCGATGGTCGGACATAAGCCTGCAAAACCTACCATTGACGCCAACACAATGTCAATGGGCGTAGCTGTAACCAGCTGACAGATGGCATCGGCTCCGGCATAGACTTTGATTGGAAGATGCGCCAGGGCTTCAGACAGTTTCCTGTAGTGGTCCGGGTTGGCAATTGCGACCGTGTCGGGTTTGAATTTGAGTGCCTGTTCAATCAGCAGGTCAACACTGTTGTTGGCTGTCAGGGCATATACCTGATACTGGTCCGGATTTGCGGCAATGACTTGAAGGGCCTGCTTGCCAATTGAACCTGTTGAGCCTAATATTGCAATCTGTTTCACTGGAACAATATGTATTTTTCAGGATCAAGGGGCTGCCCCTGATACCATAATTCAAAATGAAGGTGTGAACTCTTGTCGTCGGCATTTCCTCGGCCAACCAATGCTACAGCTTCTCCCAGACTGACTTTGTCGCCTGATTGCTTGAGGACTGATTCACAATGCTTGTACACGGAAATCAACTGACCAGGATGTGCTATACAGACGGAATAACCCATATCTGCCGTATATACGGCAAAAATGACAGTACCGTCCATCGTTGCAACGACGCTCTGATTGGGACTTGCCACTATATCCACTCCCAGATGCGCGGCATTGGGATTGAAGTGCTTGATGACAAGACCAGCTGTCGGTCTGAACATGCCGATATCGCTCAAATCACTGACGGGCATGGCTGACGATGCTGTAATGTTGTATTTTTCGTCCATTTCGTATTGTGCAGCAAACTCTATCTCACGTTCGCTTGCCTCCATCAGTTGCTGGCTGCGTACTTTGGTGAGCGAGTCAACTGAATAAACGGAGTCAACATGGACTGAACCGGCAATGATTTCCTGAACGGAATTCACATATTTTTCCTGGAGCAGAACCGTCTGTTCAAGTGAATCAAGCCTTAATGCCTGATCAATGATGGTCTGACGCAACATTGTACTCTGACGCTGGTCTTCCTGCTGTGAGGGACTGTAGGTGAAGGAATAAATGCCTATTGCAGCTCCAATACCCAATGTTGCCAGAATCGATAGAATGTGCGTGAAGTGTGACACTTTGAAATTGACGACGGTTTTCTGTTCGTCTTCGTTTGTCACAGTCAGCCTGTAGCGATAGAACAACCTTTTGAAAAAAGGCTTGCTTATTGACAATTGTCTTTTCCGCCCTATCTTGCTCATAAGTCAACAAGCCCTTCGGGCAGATTGAATGTTATTATGCATTTTTTCCAATCTATATTGGTAATCCATACTTCATTTGCCGGAATTATACGCTCCCTGTCGGTGCTTTTGACAAGGAACAGAATGTTTGGCGTACTGTCATCAATTGATGTCACGGTGCCAAGATTTCCGGACCTGGTGTCCAGGACGGTCCAGTCAATGAATGAATGCCATGTTACGGAATTGCCGTTGTCATACTCTACTGCAAACTTTTTTGGAAGGAATACCGTGCATCCTATAAAACGTTGCGTATCCTGAATGCAATCAACATTTTCAAATTTGACAAGCAGCGAAGTCGCGCTTTTTTCTCTGACGGATTCAATGAAGAACGGCACCAGAATACCGTCCATGCGACATATAAGACAGTCTAGGTCTTCGTTCCAGTCCATGCTTTCCGGAACGGTGAGAACCATCTCGCCGTTCACTCCGTGCGGCTTTAAAAAAGAACCCATACGAATAACCTCGTCATTTCCAATCATGTCAGTCAACTCTTTTAATGTTGGCGCCAATGGCATTGAGGCGTGTGTCAATATCCTGATATCCTCTGTCAATCTGGCCGATGTTGTCAATTCTGCTCGTTCCGTCAGCCCCCATTGCGGCAATCAGCATGGCAATACCGGCACGTATGTCCGGTGAAGTCATCCTGCGTCCGTGAAGCGGCATCTGACGGTCATGACCTATGACAACGGCGCGGTGTGGGTCACATAGTATAACCTGTGCCCCCATATCAATAAGGTTGTCCACAAAGAACAACCGGCTTTCAAACATTTTCTGATGTATCAGGACGCTGCCTTTAGCCTGAGTTGCTGTAACCAGCAGTACGCTCAGAAGATCAGGGGTGAGACCGGGCCATGGCGCATCGGCCAGGGTCATGATGGAACCGTCAATGAAAGATTCTATTTCATAATGGTCTTGTGCCGGAATGACAATGTCATCGGCTTCCTGCTGCATCTTTATTCCGAGGCGGGCGAAACTTTCTGGAATGATGCCGAGATTCTGATGAGAGACATTTCTGATTGTAAGCTGACTTCCCGTCATGGCGGCCATTCCTATGAAACTGCCTACTTCAATCATGTCAGGCAGAATCTTGTGGCTTGTACCGTGAAGACTATCAACACCTGTTATTTTCAGCAGGTTGCTGCCTACCCCTTGAATGTCGGCTCCCATTCTGTTGAGCATCCGGCATAATTGCTGGACATACGGTTCGCAGGCTGCGTTATATATGGTTGTCGTTCCTTTTGCAAGAACAGCCGCCATTATGATATTCGCCGTACCGGTAACTGATGCTTCGTCCAACAGCATGTAGGTGCCGTTCAGGGCTTTTGCCTTAAGTTCGTAGCAACCGTTGTCGTTGTTCTGAATGAATTCTGCTCCAAGTGCCTGGAAGCCACGTATATGTGTGTCAACGCGTCGACGACCTATCTTGTCTCCTCCGGGCTTGGAAACCAGTGCCCGTCCGGTGCGCGCCAGTAATGGTCCCAGGAGCATTACGGAGCCCCTCAGACTTGCACTGCGGGTTATGAATTCCGGACTGTATGCAAACTCAAGATTCAGATTGTCGGCCTGGAATGACCAGACACCTGCCCCTTTCCTTTCTGTCCTGACGCCAAGTTGTGATAGCATTTCTATGAGAATGCGTACGTCAAGGATGTCTGGAACGTTCTCGACTGTGACCTCACATGACGTGAGAAGCACTGCACACAACACCTGCAGCACTTCGTTCTTGGCTCCCTGTGGCGTGATGGTCCCATTCAGACGGTGACCTCCTTCAATGATGAATGACGGCATGTTCTCAAATGCAATTGGTTAGACCTTGGGTTCAAACTGGTTTCTTCAGAAGCGTCGTCTGTTCTTTGACCTTTGCCTGTTTTTGTTCTGACGCATCTGCTGGCCTCCCTGGCCTGCGGGTGCTGATGCAAAGGATACATCAAGATCGCCATCCTGAAGGCTGAGACGACCGTTGGAATAATACGCGATATCCTGTGCTATCCTCTCATCTCCTGTCAGTTCCCTGTTCCATGTCAGCAGATCCTTTTTCATCTGTACGGCAAGCAGACGTACAAGCTGACGTCGCTCCGGTCCGTCAGGCATCTCGACCGCCTGGTTTATCATATCAGGAACTATCCGGCCGTAATGCCTGAAACGTATTTTGTTCTGAGGATAGGATATGCTGTCAGGGTGCTGCTTTTCCTTGTCAATCCTTGTAATTTCAACCGGGTAGTCAATATCAAGCCTGTAGCCTGACATATATGCCAGATGGTCCCACAACTTGCCTTGGAAATCCGGAACATCTCTTAAGGATGGAAACATATTGCCCATTATGCCTATTATGGTATTGGCACATTGCTGCCGCTGGTCGCGGTCCTCGATTGTCAGGGCGTGTTCCACCATATCCTGAACAGCCCGCCCGTATTCCGGCATGGGCATTTTTTCACGTTGTGTATTGTAATTCATAATCCAAGAGCTGGTTTAAATCAGTTTTCTGGGTTTGGCTGCAACGAAATCCTTCAGGTAATATGGCTCAAAGTATGCCACATCGCATGTATCTTCCCTGTTAAGTGACTGTTCTGCCAAAGGAAACATCCATCGGGCTTGCGGGTTGATGTCTTCAATGAAATGAGCGTTTGGATGTGCAATGCAATCACGGCATTTTGCAGCTCCGTCACCAAAGAACCACACAGGGCGTTTTTCCAGGTATTCCATGTAGGTATCATGCTCAACAATGTCGGCACGTATTTCGCGCACTTCTGTCAGCGAGCGGTCGAACAGAGCGGAATACACTTCCATGCGTCGTGCGTCAATCATGGGGCAAAGCAGCGCATCGTCCGGGAATTCCATGGTTAGAAGCGGCTGTACACAAAGCAGTTTTAGGGTTGATATCGGAATCATTTTCAGGTTCCTTCCATAACAGATACCCTTTGCCATGGATACGCCGATTCTCAGGCCGGTATATGAGCCGGGGCCTTCACTTACAGCGACTGCGTCAAGTTTCAAACCGCGGCTGTCTGCAAGAGAAATGGCTTCGTCCACCAGTACTCCAAGGGCAACCGCGTTACCCTTGCTGCTATGATCTTCCTTGTCAAATACAAGCTGGCCTTCATCGCTTACGGCAACCGAACAGCCGCTTGTTGCCGACTCAATATGCAGAATGACACTCATCCGTTGACTTATTATTTTATACTATTCAGCAAAGATAGCATATTTCTATGACAAATTACCGTACCTTTGCAGGAAGCAAACAAGAAAAAACAAGTTCCGGAAATGATACAGTCAATGACGGGTTACGGCAAAGCCGCAGCAATGGTTTCGGGCCGTAAGGTAATAGTGGAAATCAAGTCTCTGAACAGCAAGGCAATGGATATTTCAACACGCATACCCCAGTCGTATCGTGAGCATGAATTGGATATCCGGTCACGCATTACCGCGGCATTGGAACGTGGAAAGGTCGATTTTTCCATTTATTTTGACCAGACGGCGCAATTGCCGCCCACATTGGTTGATACCAATATGTTCAGTACTTATCTGGACCAACTGCGTCAGCTTTCCGCTGTCACTGGTGTATCGGTACCAGCCGATGTCATGAGTGTGATTCTGCGTATGCCCGATGTTATGACATCGTCCCAGCAGACTGAAGAAGTGACCGATGACGAGTGGACGCCGGTATCGGCTGCTGTAGATCAGGCTATAGCCGCTCTTGTGGAATACAGAAAAAGTGAGGGGACCGCACTTGAGGCCAAATTCCGCGAAAAGATCAGCAACATAGGTGAATTGCTGCTGCAGGTTGAACCGTACGAGAAAGACCGGGTGGCAAAAATCAAGGAACGTATGCGCCAGTCGCTTGAAGATGCTGTTGGAGCACAGTCTGTTGACAATAACCGTTTCGAACAGGAAATGATTTTTTATATCGAGAAACTTGACATCAGCGAAGAGAAACAGCGTCTGTCAAATCATTTGAAATATTTCATCGAAACTGTTGACTCCGGTCACGGGCAGGGAAAGAAACTGGGTTTCATAGCTCAGGAGATGGGACGCGAAATAAATACGCTCGGCAGCAAAAGCAATCAGGCTGAGATGCAGAATATCGTGGTCCGTATGAAGGATGAACTTGAACAGATCAAGGAACAGGTTCTCAACGTAATGTGATTGGATACATATGAGAGGCAAATGTCTGATTTTTTCTGCGCCTTCAGGCTCTGGCAAATCTACAATAGTTAATCATCTGCTGCAATATCCGGAACTCAGAATGAGTTTTTCGGTTTCAGCCACCAGCCGTGCTCCACGCGGGCAGGAAAAAGACGGTGAAGCTTATTTCTTCCTTTCTGCTGATGAGTTCCGTCGCCGTATTGGAAACGGGGATTTTCTGGAATACGAACAGGTATACGAGGGCTTGTATTACGGAACATTGAAGGAACAGGTGGAAAAATTGCTTGAGCAGGGTAGAAATGTCGTTTTTGATGTCGATGTGGTTGGCGGCTGCAATCTGAAGAAGCAGTTCGGCAATCAGGCTCTTTCCATGTTCATCCAGCCTCCTTCAATTGAGGAATTGGAACGTCGTCTTCGTGGGCGTGCCACCGATTCAGAAGAAATGATTGAAAAACGTCTTGCCAAGGCACGCTACGAACTGGAATTCGCACCGAAGTTCGATATTATCGTGGTCAATGACAGACTTGAGGACGCATGTGCTCAGGCATATGCGGCTGTAAATTCTTTTGTCAATTGAAAAGCTCATGCGCATAGCTGTTTTCGGCGGTACGTTCAACCCTATCCACAACGGTCATGTAGCTATTGCGCGCAGTATTCTTGACTGTAATCTTGCAGACAAGGTATGGCTTATGATTACCCCATGCAATCCATGGAAACAGGATCAGCTTCTGCCGGCAAATGACATCAGACTCAAAATGGCCGCAGCTGCAGTAAGGGATATACCGGGAGTTGAAGCTTCCGCTTATGAATTCGGTCTTCCGATTCCCCAATACTCCGCATCGACACTGAAATCCCTGAAGAAGGATTATCCCGAACATGAGTTCATACTGGCTATAGGGGCTGACAATTGGATAAAATTTACCGGTTGGCGGGAATGGCAGTATATCATTGATAATTTCGGGATCATTGTTTATCCGCGTCATGGATACGGAAAACAGTCAGTTCCAGCAGAGCTTGAACATGCAAGGGTAACCTGGCTTGATTGCCCGCTTTTTAATGTCAGTTCCACTCAGATACGTTCCATGGCTGCCAGCGGAGACGATGTAAGCGGTCTGGTTCCGGCTCCGGCTCTGGAAATATTTCTTGATACATTGAACAGCTGAACTTATCGGGAAAGGGTGAACTTCAGACTGAAACCGCAGTCGTGGGTGCTTGTCGGGTATGATGATGTCGCTACCAGCGGGAAGTTGCTCTGATAATCGTAATAGAAGTTCAGCGTCAGCATTCTGCTGTATGTGTAATCGGCTTGCAACGATGCCTTTACTGCACGGTTTCCGCTGGTTGCTTGTGTAAGTCCCGTACGTATGTTGCGGCAAAGTGCACTCTGGTTCCTGTATGAAAAGTCAAGAGTCACATTCAGGTCATTGCTGACTTTGTTCTTTCCTGTACCCTGACTTGCCCCGAACAGTTTGACCTGATCCAAACGGAATCCGGTGCCTGCGGTAATGTCATCGGACGTTGATTCCACAATCTGGACAGAACTTGTACTTAATGCCAGAATTCTTGTTTTGCGGAACTCGAAACGTGCGGATATGCCATTCTTGAAAGTCATGTCAAGTCCGGCTAGAGGAGCGAACGATTCGTTTATTGAAACAGCGCCGATGTCATACATGCCGCTTGGCGTCGGCATGCCGCTGACTGCGTCATCAATGAATCCGCGGCCGTTCATGTATTCCATATAGCTGTTGAATGAATTGAAGCTGCCAATGGAATATACGCTCTTGTAGGCATGACGCAGAGTGAAACTCTTGAAATATTTCTGGATGGCGGGTATCTTTGAAAGGCCTGTATAAGTGAAAGACCAGTTGGGCAGCATGCTCATGACGGACGGAATCACATCCAGAGATGCTTTGTCCTTGTCGTGCCCTGAATATGCGGCAAGGAAAGCCGGAACAAGTACATCCGATGAATATAGTCCGACCGAGCCTTTTGACGGGTCGTATGCCTGACCTTTGTACTGGCCGTCAGGGTATGTTGCTCCATCGTATGTCTTCTCTATGCGTGAGCGGAATGTCTCCAGACTTTCTATCATCCTGTCAAAACTGCGGCTGTGATACCCGTTCCCGGACCGGTGTCCTTCAAATGCGCTCCATATGGATATCGTTGTCATATTGAAACTGCCCGATTGGTTTGACGGCATCCCGGCATACATGTATTGGATGCGTTTGGACATGCTCTTGCTCCAGCTTGAATTCGCTTCAATACGAATGTCGTGCCATGGCTCAACGGTCATTTTCAGCTGAAGATCTTCATTCCTGGCCGATGCTGCCGTATGGGCCACGTTGCCCGAGGACTGCAGCCATCCTCTATCGGCGGCATGCTCCAGATATCCGTCATCGGCCAGACCGAATGCGAAATCAAGTCCAGGCGCAAGCATACCGTTCATGTTGGATTGGCCGAATCTTCTTGATTCCGGCATGAAGCCTGGTACTGACAAAGAGTAGTTGTTGGTATAGCTTGCCTTGATCGAACGAACCATCATAAGAAGCCTGAGCCCCGCATCCATCACATCGCCCGGTCTTATATTCCTGTCCTTTTGCGGACGATCCGGATTCTGAATGATTTTCAGCATTATGTCAACAGAATCTTTTGATCTGATGGATACGGTATCCTTCCCAATTTTTTTGGTTCGTAATTTCACTTCCTGACCGTCTTTGCCAGTCGCTGTAATTAAGGTGGTCAAGGTTCCCAACTTGTGCGGTATCACGTAAACGGAATCGGCAACCAGCGTCATTTCCTTTTTGAAGGCAGTCGATGCTTTGTAACCTTTGGATGCAGGTTTCTTGGCTTGAGAGTATTGGTCATTTACCTTAGCAAGATATGGTATTTTGTTGTACAGTTTCTGTAAATTGAAATTTCCACTTCCGGTTATTGTCCTTCTTTCCGCAATTATATTCCCATACGATGAACCATCCGCATACGTTGTCCCTCTATCCCACGAATAACTTGAATTGAATGAAGCGTTTCCTGAAATCCAGCTGAAGATGGGAATTTTTTCAAAAGGAATGGCGTATGACAGGTTGAATGTCTGATTGTAGTCAAGTGGACGCCCCATCGATTGAAGGCTGGCCTTTACCGAATCTTTCCAAATCTGGTATTGGTCGGGGTAAAGATCCTTGTTGACAATCATATATGGTTCTTCCACCTCGGCCCCCGTCTTGGCAGTCAATGACATTTTAAGAAGGTTTGTCGGGTTCCAGTTTACGGAAAGATCACGTTGCCATCGGAACTGTTGCGAAAAAGTGGCCGGTATGCCAGAATCTTCGTTAGAACCTTCCAGGTCACGCTGCTGCATTTCGTGATAATCACGCAGAAGGGCAGTACTGAACTGGATGTTTTGAGGTAGAGGATTGATTGTAGTCTCCTTGAACAGCACAAGCCATTTGGAACTGTTCTTGATTTCACCGAATGGCTTCCAGCCTTTGATTCCGCTGGAGTATGAATAATTCAGTTGTGCTTTCCAACTCAAGTCATGCTCGTATTCTACAGTGCTGCTGCTGTTGTCCGCTTCCCTTTTTGAATAGCTCAATGAGAAGTTTGCCGGATCGTAAGGCATCGGGGTCTTGCTCTTAACATTGACTTTTGCACCTGATATGCTGAAATTCCTCTGCTCGCTGACGGTTTGTGAAATGGCACGTATGGAATCACGTTCGTGTGACTGGCTGTATGAGTCCAATACGTCGTCAAGAAGCAGATCGCTGTCATACGGACTGTATTGCGGTGCTGTTGTCTGTTGTGAATATGAGTAATAAACCGGTACGGAAACATTGGCTTTCTCCGGCAGGAAACGTCCGAGATTGAAACTGGTGGTCATACCTAATTGCCGGTCATTGTCCAGGCTTCTTTGGGAAATACCCTGTTCCAATCCGCCGAAGCCTGCTGTCTTGAGCGAACCTGACAGGTCAACCGTAGCCAGGTCTGACAATTTCAGATTGAGCTTGCCCTTTGCAGCGACACCACCTTTGCTTTCAAAACCAATAAGACGCAGTTCGTTGACCCATACAATTGCAGAACGTGTGCCAAGCGAGTTGTTTCTGACACCTATCATTATCGCTCTGACATTTCCGATGCTTGGATTACCGGCAATGCTTATACGATTTTCCGGATGATTCGGATCATATTCACTGTATATCTGGGAACTTGAAATGGCGCCGATGTTCCTTTGCGCATTACGGCGGTTCTTGACTTGAGTCAGAATATCCATGCTGATGTCCAGCATGTTGGACGTGGGCCAGACCTTTTGTCTTTCACTCTCGGAATTGCCGTTGTACCGGCCTGGTTGGGTAAGTTCAAGCGGTATTTCGTATTCATAATAATTCCCGCTGTAGTCCGAGCCCAGCCTGATGAATACTGAAATATCTCCATTGGCCAGACTACCGTCATCAGGGTATGGCGCTTCTGCGTGTGTGAACATCTGCAGACGTTCATATTTTCTCAAATCCAGATTGCTCTTCTTGTATATTCCACGTGCCTCGCCTGCACCAAGATTCGTAATCTGCAGACTCATGGCCTGTTCGTTGTCCTGAATGAGCTGTGTCTGCTGAGGATCAAGAATTCGCGAAATACCAGGTGGAATGACATAATTTACGGGGCTGCGGTCTCCATTTTCTTCAATATTGACCGATGTGGCACTGAATGAGCCGGAAATGCCAGGAGTCCGGTTTGAAACGCTTCCGATAGGCAGCTCGTAGTCGCGCCATTGGCTGGTCATGAGATCAAGTGTGGCAAAACGGAGATTCACACTCTCTCTGAATCCTGTCAGATACATGCGCATGAACCTGATGGAACTGAAGTCGCGTATCTGACCGACAACCTTTTCGTATTCATCGATCGGAATGCGGAAACAGAACCAGTTCACTGTTTCGGTGTTCCCGTTGCGCAACTTGATCTTGACTTCGCGCTTGTCCGCAATGAAATTCTTTCCGATTTCAAGGTCCTGTGGGCGTAGAGAAATTCTGTACTGGAAATATTTTTCGTATTCATCAAGAGTGAAATCCTGATTTGCGTCTTCCACGTCGGGAGTGGTGCGTGCGGACAGATTGTATTTGCTTCCGGAGTTTTCAAGATTCGGTGAATTCCCTTCAGTCCCGTTATATTTGCGGTATCGGTCAAGAACCGATGTACGTTGCTCGTCATAATCGGCTCCGCGGTAATGATGGTACGTGTCGGCGGCTGGATCATCACGGAATTTTTCGAATGCCGCTCCAGACACCTTACCCTGTATCTGGCTCAAATAGGTCGCATAAGCCGGCCATTCGCGTTCTTCTTCGCTTGTCAGTCCGTTGAGACCTGTGTCCTGACGGTCACGGGACGACACATCGGTGTTGTCGAAGGCATACACAAGACTATGTGTAGTTGGCACCTTTCCCCATACGGTCGGTTCCCAAAGCGCGCTGTCGCCGTCGGCAGGAAGTCCGTTTTCAAAGAATTTCTTTCCGTCTGCAAGAATGTCTTCGCTGACTTCGCCAAGGTTGATGTAAAGGTCACCGCCAGCTGCAGACGGATTGTATATGAACGGGTCCAGCATCCAGAACTCTATGTACTCAATGTTTGCAGTCTCAAAGTCTGTGGTGGTCAGACGACGCATTATTCCGCCCCAGTTGGTTTCGGGATTGTTCAGATAGCCGTCATGGTCAATGTCGGGGTTCAGGTTGTAAGGGCCTCGTTCATTCGGATAGTATGCCAGATTAAGTACCTGAAGTGTTGTCGATTCACTTGACGCAGATTCCTTGTTAGGGTAGAGTTCTCTGTCATATATTTCACGGACATAATGGTTTGACAGCTGGTCAAGGTCATTCTTGATGTGTGAAGGCGTGAGTGACGAACTGCGGCTGGTGAATATGGGATCAATGGTAAACCAGTTCAGCAAGGCTCTATGGTATCCGGACCGTATGTCACCTGTCATGCCATATCCGGCCATATCTGAAGGTACAGCAGACAGAGACCATGCGGAAGGCTGCTTGATACTGATCCCGTTTTCTGCCGATTCAAAGTCATCAATGTATGAGGAACTTCCTTGAACCTTGTCGGAAACTTGAGAACGTAAGGCCGCCATTTCGGCTTGAAAATTTATGCTTGAAGGTTGTGTCGCGGTTACAAAAGGCAATTTGTCAACAAGTCTGGTAAGCCCCTGACTCTGATGCCGCCAGTCAATGTTCAAACCGTACATGGTGTTGACCAGAGGCTCGTCTCCCATGGTGACCTTGCTGGTCAGTGGCTTCTCGTTCAGATGCATCAACGTACCTCCGAACTTCAACTCTTTGCTGAAATCATAGGTCCAGTTGATACCGGCCATGGTCTTGCGCTGCATGCTGTAGTCTGTGTTGCTTTCAAGCTGGACACTGATTGCTGTTCCTGCATCAAGTATGCTCTGGTTCATTATAGAAACGGTTCCCATACTGTAGTCCACAGTATAGTCAACGTTTTCCAACAGGGTGACCCCACCGGCAGTCACAGTGACGGAGCCTCTTGGGATATTTGTCGCTCCAAGCCTGATTGTCCCCGGATCACTTCCTGAAAATTGTCCGGTAATGAAGAACTTGTCTTTGTCTGCAATGCGGCGCGCAACGGTTCGTGTGGAATCGTAAAGTTCTTGAAACACATATTTCCCTGCTATGTCAGGATTGCCTATGGCTTCGCTGAGCCAGCTTCCGAAAGGCTCCACTACGGGAAAAATGACTTTACCGTATTCTCCCAAAACCGTGTACCCCTCAACGTAGTCGAAACGCCCGTTCGGGTGGGCCGACTGATTGTCATCCAGACGGTCCATTCCAAGCAGACGTATCAGTGGCGTCGCTTTCAGCATTGATTCTGGCAGATACTCCAGGCGACTGCCGGTACTGTCGCTGGCATAACTGACGGCCAGCTTGAACTGGTCGCTGGACAGAGTACCCTGGGTTATGGAGTATACATTCTTCATCATCAGATCCCAGGTCCCGGTTCCAGGCGAATTGGAGTTGGATTTGAGCAGTTTTACAAATAATGCCTGGCTGTTGTCGGTGTTGTCCGATGAAAACTCGCCAACCTGATAGCTTTTCCCGTTCCAGGTGTATTCGTATGCCACACCGAGCACTTCGTCGCTTGTTAGAGCTGTTTTCAGTGATATGAAACCAAGTGAACGGTTCAAAATGAATTCGTTGTCAGACAACTTTCTGGCATTTGAAATTTTCTCATAGTCATTGCTTCCCGAAAAGGTACCGTCCAACACGGATAAAGACCTGTCAATGTCGCGTGCACCTGAATACGTGCTTAACAGAGATTCATACAGACTGTTCGCACGGTTTGCCGGAGCCGGGCCATCCTGCGGATGCCAGTTGCTGTTCCAGATGTGTTCCGTTTCTCCAAGGTCTGTAAAGGCAAGTATGTTGCGTGGACTGTCATAGCTGCTCTTCTTGTTGGTGACCCAGACTTCTATTCTCGTAATCTGAATGCCTGACACGATGGAAGGCAGCATGGACATGTTGTCGTTGAACCTGTCGCGGAAGAAATGCGCAAGAAAGAAATGACGGTTCTCATCATAGTCACTCGCGTCAAGTTCAAAATCGGTAATCTGTCTGCCTGCGTTGCTGTTTACCTGACTTGATGAAGATTCTTTCTGGGACAGTACCATCTGAAGGTTCAATTTGCCGAACTGCAAATCAGTGCGTATGCCGAACAGGGAATTGGAACCTTGAATCAGAGAGGAATTTGATGGGAAACTGATGTTGCCGGCCTCAAACAGCCGTATTATCTCATCTTCCTTGCCTTCGTAATGAAGACGGATTTTCTTTGCATCAAAATCAAATGTGGCCTCAGTATTGTAGTTGAGGTTCATGTTGATCTTGTCACCCACTTTTCCGTTGATGCTGAGATTTATCTGCTCGTCAAAATCAAAACTTCCAGTGCTTCGGTTCTGGAGTGATAAAGACGGATTGTCAAGTTTCGTATGGTCATATCCAAGTTTGATTGATGCCGATCCGCTGGTTTTGATCTGTACTCCGCCAGGACCGAAAAACTTTTCTGCCGGTCCGAGATCAAACTTCATGTCCGTGAAATCGAACTTGTTCTGTCCTGTTTCTGCAAAGTCCTGTGTGTATCTGTCATAGAAATAGGCATTCATGGACTTCTGACGTCTGAATTTGTGGTATTCATCAGAACTCATCAGCATTGGAACGTCCAGGTATGAATCACCAAGTTTTGTGCCCCAAAGGAATGTCCCGTCCGTTTCGTCATACTCGACAGATTCGACAAGATTCGACGGGGACGGTGCCTTGAAAGGCCCGTCTTGTGACAACGATTGCGACAGGCTCATTCCGGGGAATAAGCCTATGAACGCAATGACAATTGTCTTTCCTGCTTTCATTCAGATTCGTTTGAGCGCTTCTCTGATTACTGATTCAACACTCATGTCCTGATTTTCCTTCAATATGGCTGCAATCACTTTCTGTGATGCTGCCGGTTGGAATCCCAAGGCAGTCATGGCACTGACGGCTTCTTCGGCCACCTGTCCGGACCTGATATCAGCAGACTGCTCTGATGTGGATGGACCGTCTGACGTTTCAGCAATTCTGTCCTTAAGGTCTACAATTATGCGCTGGGCCGTTTTGGCTCCAATGCCTTTGACTTTTTTCAGAAGCATGTCATTTCCGCTGGAAATTATTGACTGCAGTTCTGACGGAGTGAAAGACGAAAGTATCATACGTGCTGACGCCCCACCAATGCCGGGAACGGAAATCAGCATGGTGAACAGATCTCTTTCCTGTTTTTCGCTGAAGCCGAACAGGACATATGCGTCTTCACGGATTGATTCGTAAACGTACAACCTTGCCTGCTGTTTCCCTTGAAGGGAAGAGTATGTATATACCGATATGTTCAATCCATATCCGATGCCCCCGGATGTCAGTATTACGGCCTGGGTTGGAGTGAGTTCCTCCAATTCTCCTTGAATGAATTCTATCATAGTTCGTGCGTGCGTGTAGTAATAATTAACGCGCGTGTCATCCATTTATTGTCTGAACTTCGTAATAATGTTGGTCCCTTTTCACTATTTTTGCGCCGAACAACAATCAAACAAATCGTATGAAGAAAATCAAGGCAGCCATCGTAGGCTATGGAAACATTGGAAAGTATGTACTGGATGCACTTCAGACAGCTCCTGATTTTGAGATTTCAGGCATTGTCCGTCGTCAGGGGGACGAGAATTGCCCGGAGGAACTGAAAGCGTATAAGGTTGTAAAGAATATTTCCCAACTTGACAAGCCCGATGTGGCCATACTTGCCGTGCCGAGCCGAAAGGCTGAAGAGTATGCTGCCAATATATTGCCACTTGGTATAAACACGGTTGACAGCTTTGATATCCATACACTCATTCCTGAAACACGCAGCCGCCTTATGGAAATTGCTCGGAAGTCAGGAACCGTGGCTATAATATCAGCAGGCTGGGATCCGGGCTCGGATTCCATAGTACGTGCACTTATGCAGGCAATGGCTCCAAAGGGCCTGTCCTATACGAATTTCGGTCCTGGAATGAGTATGGGACATTCTGTGGCGTGCAAGGCTATTGATGGTGTCAAGGATGCTTTGTCAATGACAATTCCAGTTGGGACCGGCATACATCGCCGCATGGTATATGTTGAATTAAATGATGGTGCTGACTTTGGAAAGGTTGCAGCTGCAATCAAGTCAGATCCGTACTTTGTGAATGATGAAACGCATGTAATGCAGGTGGAAAGCGTTGACAGTGTCAAGGACATGGGACATGGCGTTAATCTGGTTCGCAAAGGCGTATCCGGCAAGACTCAGAACCAACTGTTCGAATTTGACATGAAAATCAACAATCCTGCTTTGACCGGACAGATTCTGGTTTGTGCAGCACGTGCTGCAGTACGTCAGCAGCCGGGTTGCTATACAATGATTGAGATACCTGTCATCGACTATCTTGAAGGTGACAGGGAATCACTTGTCGCACATCTTGTCTAAACAAGGAACAGCCATGAAAGGACGTAGCTCTGATTTGGTCTGCGTATTCAAAGGCCAGGCATTTGAAGCTGAGGTCGTACGTGCGCGGCTTGAGGACAGCGGCATAGATGCAATGATTATGAACAACACTATGAGCGCCATTTTTTCCACATATTCCGCTATGGCCGGCAGTTATTGTGTGATGGTCAATCCCGGTGATGAGGAGAAGGCGAACGTTTTAATTTCCGAAAAAGATCAATAATCAAAGATGAGACATTTTACAGGCGTACAGGACATAGGTGACCTTCATGAGGCACTGCGTCAGGCTCTTGAGATTAAAAAGGACCGTTTCAAGTATGTGGAACTCGGCAGGAACAAGACTCTGCTCATGGTTTTCTTCAATTCCAGCCTGCGCACACGTTTGAGTACGCAGAAGGCTGCAATGAACCTTGGTATGAACGTTATAGTGCTTGATGTTAATCAGGGTGCCTGGAAACTTGAGACCGAACGTGGTGTAATAATGGATGGGGACAAGTCAGAACATCTGCTCGAAGCTGTTCCTGTAATGGGCTGTTACTGCGATGTGATAGGAGTCCGTTCTTTTGCACGTTTTGAGAATCGTGCCGACGATTATGAGGAAAAGATACTCAATCAGTTCATAAACTACAGTGGTCGTCCAGTCTTTTCAATGGAAGCAGCTACCGGTCATCCTCTTCAGAGTTTCGCCGACTGGATTACCATTGAGGAACATAAGACAGTGGTCCGTCCTAAGGTTGTCATGAGCTGGGCCCCGCATCCCAAATCACTGCCTCAGGCTGTGCCTAATTCATTTGCACAATGGATGGTGGCTGCAGGGTACGATGTGGTCATAACACATCCTCACGGCTATGAACTTGACACGAAGTTTACTGCCGGCGCACGTATTGAATATGATCAGATGAAGGCCTTCGAAGGTGCAGATTTCATATATGGCAAGAACTGGTCTGCAGCCAGTCCTGAACACTATGGCCAGATATTGAATACAGACCGTTCATGGACAATTGGAGAACGTCAGATGGCTGTGACCAACAATGCTTATTTCATGCATTGTCTGCCGGTGCGCAGGAATATGATTGTTACAGATGATGTGATTGAAGGCCCGCGTTCGCTGGTAATACCGGAGGCGGCCAACCGTGAAATTTCAGCTACTGTAGTTCTGAAAATGATTCTGGAAAGCCTTTAAGGACAATCCTTATCGGTACACGAATTTCATAATGCAGTCTTCTTCATTGTAGTTCCTATACTTGAAGAAGACTGTATCGTTTTTCTCCAGTCCATATCCAGCCAATGGAATGCAGTAATACAACTTCCTTGAGATGACCGGGGTGTCTTCACCTGAATTGTGCGAAATGGAAAAAACAGTGCTGTCGGCCGAATCAAAATATACAGCCTCACAATGGTGCTTATACATTGCATCTTTGTCATGTATTCTGATTATCACAACAACGTTAAGATAGCCGCCGCCAACATATGCCGATTCAATATCGAATGCATCGAATTTATGAAGGCCTGGAACCAGACTGGAATATTCCGTGGCTTTAGAACAGTCCGTTTCATACAGATTCCTTATGCTTGCTCCATTGCCGTCTCCGATCGAATATGTGCAGATGCATCTGAAAAGCGTATCAGATGGAAGCCTGTAGTGACGGTCATCGACATCATACGTGTTCCCCATATCGTTCTTGAATGAGCGGATGTGACCTTGGGAATCGGTCATACAAGTGACGAATTCTGTAATCAGGGCTTCTACATCGTCAGGCTTGTCTGTGCTGCAAGAGTCCAGAACCGGTGCAATGCAGAAGAAGAGGATAATCAATACTATGAATCTGTGTTTCATTTGCATTCAATCTGGTTGATGAGCGGGTTGGCGTACATTCTCAACATACAGTTCCTAAGGAAAGGAATGTCCGGATTCGGTATTGATATTTTTGAAATCTGTCTGTCAATGTATCTGATAAACTGTTTCTTGTCGTTGTCAGTGTACAGGCTTGATTGGGCAGAGTCACCGTTGAGCATGTCCAATGCGATTCTGTTGCATGGAAATATGCGGTATCCTTCAAAAATGTGTCTGTCAATTATGGCGGCAACGCGGTCAAGCTGCATATTCCTTGGTAAGGAACCGTCAATTTTCATTATTTCTTCGTCAATAGGACCGGAAGTGTAATAATGAATTTTGCCCTTGTAGCCTGAAATTCCGGTCTGCATGTTTTCCAGATCATCCTTGGCACTCTTCCTGTATCCGGGATTGTCGCGTTTCAGTTGGAATTCACGGGCTTTCAGCCAGTCACACGGGTCATATTCGTAACTGATTGACAGAGGGCAGATGTGAAGTGACGCAAGCGTACTACGTATGTCCGAACTGTTGTCAGACATGGCCAGCATCTTCAGCACGCTGCGCTGTGTACGGTCATCGGAATCTTTCGCACGTCCTTCGCGTTGCGCAATCCAGACGGGCATTTCACGTTCTGTAATGACATAGCGAATATACTCGGACAGCAGTTTTGATGATTCCAACAGTTCCTGGGCGCCAACTGAACGGTTGACCACAAAACTTCTGTTGAGTTTGACTATCATTTCAATCCATGGGTAAATCAGAAGGTTGTTGCCTATTGCAATCTGTACTGAATGCCTGTTACGTGCTAAAAGAATGCGGTCAAGTATGGCCGAGTCAAGTACAATATCCCTATGGTTGGAAATGAACAGGAAGTCCTGTCTTCGTTTGGGTAATGCGTCAAAATCGTAATCAAGACCTGTGGACTGCCTTTTCAGAATGTGGTTCAAATACGGAATTAGAACGCCTTTCTGAAAGCCGTCAATGCTGCGGAACAGTCTCAAATACAATCGCAACGGCCATATTGGGAAATGTCCGGATATATGTTTCAGGTTACGCCTGAACGAAGTGTCGGCGAACAGTTTGTCAAGCACATTTTGAAGTTCGTGGTCTTCAAATGGCCTGATGCTGTCGAATTTCTCAGGAACGGATTCTATCTTATTCATTGGCAGCTGAAGTCCTCTATCTGTAAATCAGAAACTGTCTTCTATGATATCTGTAAGAACATCTGTCAGATTCAATCCGGCAGCCTTGATCTGCTGTGGAATGAAACTGGTCGCGGTCATTCCCGGTGTAGTGTTGACCTCAAGAAGGTTTATCTGATTGCCTTCGGTAATTATATAATCATTTCTTATAATACCCTTGCATCCAAGCAGACGGTAGATTCTTGCAGTCATATCCTGAATACGGTCGCGGATATCGTCGGCAATTCTGGCTGGCGTTATTTCCTGGACGGCACCGTTGTATTTCGCATCATAATCAAAGAAGTCGTTTTTTGGAACAACTTCCGTAACAGGCAGGCGCACTTCTCCCTTCTTTGTTTTGAAGTATCCGTTGGTCACTTCGGTTCCTTGCATGAACGATTCAATCATTATTTCGTCGTTTTCAAGAAAAGCGTCGGCAATGGCTTTGTCAATCTGCTGGCGTGTCTTGACTTTTGTGGTCCCGAAACTTGAACCTCCATCGGTCGGCTTTATGAAACATGGCAGTCCGACCTTTTCAATTATATGGTCTGCGTCGTATGGCTCGCCCTTGCGCAGTCGTGATGATTCTGCAACGTTTACCCCACAACTTCTCAATGTCTTGTTCAGAATGAATTTGTTGAAAGTCAGGGCCGATGCAAGTACGTCGCATGTGGAGAACGGTATGCGCATCAGCCTGAGATATCCTTCAAGTACTCCGTTTTCTCCTGGAGTGCCATGAATAATGATGTATGCGTAGTCAAAAACAGTCTTCTGGCCGTTCCACGTAAAACTGAAATCATTCAAGTCGACTTTTGCGTTTTTCCCGTCTGAAAGCCTGACTTCCCATTTTTTACCTTCAAGTTCAACAATATACGGATTGTACAGATTCCTGTCCATGTACTCCAGAATGGTTGCTGCACTCCTCAGCGAAACCGGATTCTCGCTTGAGTCACCTCCGGCTACAATTGCAATGTTGCGTTTCATATATTCGTCATTTTTCAAAATCGGGT
The DNA here is from genome assembly GCA_024398755.1 of Bacteroidaceae bacterium. Taxonomy (GTDB): domain Bacteria; phylum Bacteroidota; class Bacteroidia; order Bacteroidales; family Bacteroidaceae; genus Colenecus. The sequence continues at coordinate 36,104 of JAKSIQ010000004.1, forward strand.
GAATTTGCATAATTTCTCCATTTTTCCAACAGGACTGTCATGTCATCCGGCATTTCGGAATTGAAGAACAGTTCCTGCCCGGTAACAGGATGCACAAAGCCCAAGGTCTTTGCGTGAAGTGCCTGGCGCGGGCATGTGTCAAAGCAACTTTGTACGAACTGCCTGTAGCCACTGAAGGTGGTACCTTTCAGAACCTGGTCGCCACCGTATCTCGCATCGCTGAAAAGCGGATGCCCCAGATGCTTCATGTGGACTCTTATCTGATGCGTGCGTCCTGTTTCCAAAACACATTCTACCAGCGATGTGTATCCGAATCGCTCCAGAACGTTATAGTGGGTGACGGCATGTTTTCCTACTTCCGGGTCAAATGATACGGTCATCTGCAGCCTGTCTTTAGGATTGCGGCATATCTGACTCTCCACAATGCCTTGGGCTGGTTGTGGAATACCCCATACCAAGGCCCTGTATGCGCGTTTTGTGGTCTTGTTGAAGAACTGTTTTCCCAAGCATGTCTTTGCGTCGGGAGTCTTGGCAATAACCAACAGGCCCGAAGTGTCTTTGTCAATACGGTGCACCAAACCGACTTGGGGACTGTTCGGGTCGTAATCCGGATTATCCCGAAGATGCCATGCTACAGCATTTACAAGTGTTCCGTGAAAATTACCGCAACCGGGATGCACAACAAGTCCTGCAGGTTTATTGACTACCATGAGACAGTCGTCTTCATACACTACGTCCAATGGGATGTCTTCCGGCTCAATGTCCGTGCTGTATCGTGGACGGTCCATCATGACCGTTATCACGTCAAAGGGCTTGACTCTATAGTTGCTCTTTACCGGCTTGCCGTTGCAGAAAACCATTCCGGCTTCAGCTGCGGTCTGTATGCGGTTTCTGGATGCGTGTTCAAGGTGCTCGAAAAGAAATTTGTCAACACGCAGAAGACTTTGACCTTTATCGGCTGTCACGCGGAAATGCTCGTACAACTCATGCTGACCGCCTTCGTTGTCATCCTGAAAATCTTCCAGTTCCTCAAGATCCGGATCCTGTCCTTCTGTGAGTTCGGCCATGTCTGAAATAGAGTCCCGTTTAGAGCATACTGTCAAAGAAAGTGTCATCCACCATATCGGTCGAGTCAGCTTCTTCCAGGTCCAAAATCATATTCCCGTTTCCGGCAATGATTGTCAGAGTGCTTCCTTCAGGCAACTGGGTTCCTGCTGTAACCGGTTGGTCATGGTACTTGATTCCATATACCCAATCCAAGTCCCCATTGATTCTCTCAATTCCGGCGATATTGAATCCCATAGACTTCAGCCTTGACTCGGCTTCGCGGACGGAACTGTTATCTGCCAGATCCGGTATGGCTTTGGTGGGCTGGTTGCCTGAATTTAGCGTAAGGTATATTTCCCGGCCCAACTTGACATTTGCTCCGCTTTCCGGATTCTGCTCAATGATCATTCCGGCTGCCATTGACTTTTCAAAGCGGACGTCACTTATTTCATATGAAAGCCCAGCCTCATGAAGAACGGCGGCGGCATTTTCTTCATTCATGCCACAGACGTCAGGCACTTTAATATAGGTGCCGTGCATTGTATATCCGCTTATCCAATGCATGGTGCATACAAGTATGATTATGACGATAGCCAGCATGATTCCTATGTTGACCAGGATAATCTTTGCCGGCCTGTTGTTGGATTTTGTCCGATTCATAAGTAATTGTCCACAATGATATTGCAAAGTTACATAAAGATTGCAGATAACTTGAAGAAATCATAGATACTTTAAGGGTCTGCCGTGAAATCGGGTGCTCCGGAACAATAAAAGAGCGGGAAGCGAATACTGTCCGCTTCCCGCTCTTGTGGATTCTGAAAAAGAAGATTACTTCTTGGTTCCGCAGTACTCGTCAGAAACTGTGAGCTTCTTGCGGCCCTTTGCTCTGCGTGATGCAAGTACGCGACGGCCGTTTGCTGTGGCCATTCTCTCACGGAAACCGTGCTTGTTCTTTCTCTTCCTGTTGGAAGGCTGGAATGTTCTTTTCATCGTTATGTTGTTTTTGTTGTTATTCTGCTCTTTCCGGCAATCGGGTGGCAAAGGTAGTCTTATTTTTCAATATATCAAAGTCTGTGTTCTTTTTTTGCGCTATTGTTTTGTCCTTTTGGACCATTGAAGTATTTTTGCATTCCAGAAATAATTTATTCTAACTACATAACAGACTATTTTTTATGATCAATTGCCAAGACATTAAGATTGGTACCTGCATTAACCTTGAGGGCCAGCTTTATTTCTGCATCGACTTCCTTCATGTAAAGCCTGGAAAGGGCAACACCTTTGTACGTACCAAGCTCAAGAACGTTGTCAACGGCCGTGTTCTGGAACGCACATTCCAGATTGGTTTCAAACTGGATGACGTACGCGTTGAGCGCCGTCCTTACCAGTACCTTTATCAGGACGATATGGGCTACGTGTTCATGAATCAGGAGAACTTTGAGCAGATCACTCTCATGAAGGACCTGATCAACGGCGTTGACTACCTGAAGGAAAGTGAAATCGTTGAAGTTGTCACCAATGCTACCACAGGTGACATCCTGTTCGCAGACCTGCCTGTCAAGGTGACTCTTCAGGTTACCTATACCGAACCCGGTCTGAAGGGTGATACCGCCACCAACGCCACCAAGCCTGCAAAGGTTGAAACCGGTGTTGAGGTTCGCGTGCCTCTGTTCATCAACGAAGGTGAACTCATCGAGGTTGATACACGCGACGGTTCATACCAGGGACGCATCAAGGCATAAGACAGATTCATGTCAAGGCCTTCAAGGCCGAATCTTTCACAGTGGGCCAAAGAGGATCGCCCCCGTGAAAAGATGAGGCGGTTAGGCGCACAGGCGCTTACAAACGCTGAGTTGTTGGCGATTCTAATACATACGGGAAACACTGAAGATTCGGTAGTGGCTTTGACTGAAAAAGTAATGGCTTCCTGCTGCAACAGTCTTTCCAAACTTGGGAAACTCAGCATCGGGGAGCTTTGCTCTTTCAAGGGGATAGGTCCGGCAAAGGCAATTTCGATACTTGCCGCTTGTGAACTGGGCCGGCGGCGTAAAGAGGAAGAGCCGTCACAGCGTGAACCGATAAGGAATTCGCGCGCAGTGTATGACTACTTCTATCCTGTTATGGCAGATCTGCAGATTGAGGAGTGCCACGTGCTTCTGCTCAACCAGGCTGCCAGAGTCATTTCAAGCATGAAGGTCAGCCAGGGCGGACTGGCAAGCGCATCGGTCGATATACGTTGCATTCTGCGTGAGGCATTGCTTCAGAGAGCTACGGCGCTGATGCTGTGTCATAACCATCCGTCAGGCAACGCGGTTCCAAGCCGGCAGGACGACGAACTGACAATGCAGCTGCAGAAGGCACTTGAGCAGGTTGACATTCAGCTGCTTGACCATGTGATATTTACAGACCATGCATACTACAGTTATGCAGACAAAGGCAGATTATAACTATGGCGACAAAACTGGAAGTTGAGGAAAGGGTGGTTGAAGTCCTTAAGACAGTGTATGATCCTGAAATACCAGTTGACATATACAGTCTTGGACTGATATACAGAATTGATGTCGATGACGAATCCAACTGTGTTATTGACATGACTCTGACTGCACCCGGATGCTCGTTGGCCGATTTCATTGTTGACGATGTCCGTATGCGGGTTGAAGGTCTGGAATGCGTGAAATCTGCAACTGTCAATCTGGTTTTCGAACCTGAATGGAACCAGGATATGATGTCTGAAGAAGCCAAACTTGAACTTGGAATGATATGAAAGAAGGGAACGTATATTTCATTTCCGACGCACATCTGGGCTCATGGGCGTTCACGCCTGCCGATGCCCATGACAAGGAACGTCGTCTGGTCAGATTCCTTGATTCTATAAAGGACAAGGCTGCAGCGGTCTATATGTTGGGAGACATGTTTGACTATTGGTACGAATACAAGTATGTTGTACCGAAAGGTTATTCAAGGTTCCTTGGCAAGGTGTCAGAACTGACCGATGCCGGAGTCGAAGTGCATTATTTCATAGGTAACCATGATATATGGATGTACGGTTATCTGGAAAACGAGTGCGGCGTCATAATTCATCCCGTGCCGGAAACCGTTGGAATCATGGGCCACAAGTTCTTTTTGGGACATGGTGACGGGATGGGGGATCCCAGCCTGTTTTTCCGTTTCACGCGCTGGTTTTTCCGTGATAAGGTGTGCCAGTTCCTGTTCTCGCTGCTGCCTACTCGATGGAGCATGTGGATGGGCATGGCGTGGGCACGCAAGAGCATGAAGGAGCACCGTACCCCCGGCAATGAGGCCAAGTATCTTGGCGAGGACAACGAATTCCAGGTACAATATGCCAAGGACTATCTGAAACAGCATCCTGACATTGAATATTTCGTATTCGGTCACCGTCACATTGAGCTGGACCTGATGCTCTCACATGACAGCCGTCTTATGATAGTGGGCGAATGGATAGGTCTCTGCACATATGCCTGCTTTGACGGCAAGAACATGACAATGAACAATTTCGAGTCCTGAACCGGACGTATCGGAACATTCTTGAATGACAATGGCTGCCAAATTGAAGTGGCAGCCATTGTCGTTGTATGTGTATGCGGTTTACTTGGTCAGAGCCAGAGTATCCTGGGCAATCATCAGCTCTTCGTCGGTAGGCAGAACAACAACCTTGACTTTTGAGTCTTTGGCTGAAATTATGCCGTCCTTGCCGAACTTGATTGAGGCATTCTTCTTCCTGTCAAGTTTGACACCAAGGAACTCCAGTCCCTTGCATGATTCCAGACGAACCTCGTCACGGTTCTCGCCGACACCTCCGGTAAATACAATCACATCGACACCGCCCATAGCGGCTGCAAATGCGCCGATGTATTTTTTGATGCGGTAAGAGTACATCTTCTTGGCAAGGTCAGCCCTGTAGTTGCCGCTTTCCTGAGCTGCGCTGACTTCACGCATATCGGACGAAACTCCGGAAATGCCCTGCAATCCTGATTTCTTGTTCAGCAGATCACTCATGCCCTTGCTGTCCAGACCTTCCTTTTCCATGAGGAATGTGACAGCGCCTCCGTCAATGTCACCGCTACGGGTTCCCATCATGATACCTTCAAGGGGGGTGAGGCCCATTGTGGTGTCAATGCTCTTGCCATCCTTGACAGCGCTGATTGAGCCGCCGTTGCCAATGTGGCAGGTAATTATCCTGGAACCTTTTGCCTTGATGCCCAGATACTTGCAGATTTCCTTCGATACGAAACGGTGCGATGTTCCGTGGAAACCATAGCGGCGCACACCATATTTCTCGTACAGTTCGTATGGAATGGCATACAGGTATGCGTAATCGGGCATGGTCTGATGGAAGGCGGTATCAAATACGCCAACCTGAGGAATACTTGGAAGCAGTTCGCTTACTGCATTGACGCCCTTCAGGTTTGCCGGGTTATGAAGCGGAGCCAGATCGTTGCAGGCGGCGAAATCGGCCAGAACCTGCGGGGTCAGCAATACGCTCTTGTTGAATTTCTCACCTCCATGCACCATTCTGTGGCCAACGGCATCAATTTCAGACAGAGACTTGATGACTCCGTACTCTTTGCCTGTGAGAACCTCGAAAATGAACTTCACACCGCAAGTGTGCTCAGGGATTTCCTTTTCAATAATCTGTTTCTTTCCGTCGGCATCGGTCAGCTTCAGGAAAGAGCCCTTCATTCCAATCTTTTCAATGCCGCCCTGGGCAATGACACTTTTCTTCTTCATGTCGAACAGCTTGTACTTGATTGACGAGCTGCCGCAGTTCAATACCAGAATTTTCATATTATGCTTTTTTTGCTGCTATTGCCTGATTGGCTGTTACAGCTACCATTTTATAGACATCATCAACTGAGCATCCGCGTGACAGGTCATTGACCGGGCGTGCAATACCCTGAAGAATAGGGCCGATGGCCTGGGCACCGCTGAAACGCTGTACCAGCTTATATGAAATGTTGCCTGACTGCAGGTCTGGGAACACCAGCACGTTGGCGTGACCGGCAATCTGTGAACCCGGAGCCTTGAATTCGCCTATCATGGGGACGATGGCGGCATCGGCCTGAAGTTCTCCGTCTATCTTGAGTTCGGGCGCAAGCTCGTGGGCCATCTGCAGTGCAGTTGTGACCTTGTCAACAACCTCGTGCTTTGCCGAGCCCTTGGTCGAGAAACTGAGAAGCGCCACACGCGGTTCGGCGAAACCTGCCACTGCCGTTGCCGTATCGGCCGATGCGACTGCAATCTGTGCCAGCTGTGACGCATCGGGGACCGGAGTGACTGCGCAGTCTGCAAAGACCAGAACTCCATTCTCACCGTACTGCTTAGCGTCGGTTATCATGACGAAAGCGCCTGAAACGACCGAAATGCCGGGCTTCGTCTTGATGATCTGAAGTGCGGGCCTCAGCACGTTGCTGGTCGCATTGCGGGCGCCTGCAAGCTGACCGTCGGCCTCGCCGTTCTTTATGATAAGACAGCCCAGATACAACGGGTCAAGGACCTTCTTCTGTGCTTCCTCGATTGTCATGCCCTTGTTTTTTCTGAGTTCGAACAGCAGGTTCGCATATTCCTGACTTCTGGGATTGTTTTCAGGGTCGATGATTGTGGCTTTTGAAATGTTGTCAAGTTTCCACTGTGAAGCAAGATCCATTATTTCCTGCCTGTTGCCAAGAATTATAAGGTCTGCAACTCCATCGGCCAAAACCTTGTCCGCTGCCTTCAGCGTACGTTCTTCGGTACCTTCGGGCAATACAATGCGCTGCCTGTCACTCTTTGCACGCGCAATGATCTGTTCCATCAATTCCATATTGTCTTCGTTTTTTTGTAAAATTGTCGCAAAATTACCATTTTTCCATCATACCGCGAAACGGATGCAGCTTTGAAATATTCGGAATGGCTTTTTGGGGCGGATAAACGGGCAAAGAAATTTGTCCGGATAACGGAACTTGTGTAATTTCGCACAAAAGCCAACAGATATGAAAAGGACAGTCATGCTTATTGCCGCCTTGGTGCTGCTCAACGTCAGCACATGGGCCTCAAGAAAAGACATTATCAAAAAGGAGAAGGGATTGATTACCTTCACCGTTGACCGTGACCTGCCGGAGCCGAATGGGGCTATGGATAAGATGACCAATGCATCGGCCATCATTTCCAGAATACTCAATGATGACGACAACTATCTGGTCGGACACCGGTTTGTAGCTTCAAGCTTCAGCGGCGAACAGTTGGGAAACTATGGACGCAATCCTTTCTTCAAGGGCATGATTGATGCTTTTGCAGACCACAGGCCCGTGGTGCTCAGTCCCGATGTGATATGGCAGCTCATATGCCAGGGCTTTGCCAATCATGTGAACCGCAACCCTGAAGAGATGCGTCACCTGTTCGTGGATCATGAGGGAAAAATAGACCTTGTGGTGGAATCTGGTGAGGAACTCTATACAGGCAATCCCGACTGGCATGGAATAGTCAGTGAGTTTGCGAACCAGATTTCGCAGAATACCAAGGATGGTGTGGCCGAACTGATGGCACAGCCTTTCTCAACGACCGGACCTGACGAGCTGATGGCTTCGCAGGTTGTCCTGATGAAAACGGTCGAGTCATATTTCGAGTACATTGTAATATATATTTCATGCGGTATTCCAAGCATTACCCTGACAGGAACTCCACAGGACTGGCAGTCCATACTTGACCGCACACACCAGCTTGAGAAATACGGTCTGGGATGGTGGGTCGATGAACTGGACCCCATCCTGAAGGAATTTGTCAAGGCTTCAAAGGGAAAGCCCAATGCCGATTTCTGGAAAAGCATAGTAAAGAAATACCGTCCGGGCGAAATGCGCGGTGCAGGATGCGGTTTTGACGAATCGACCGAACTTGACGGATGGTTCCTCAAGTTTTTCCCGTATGACAGGAACGGACGTCTGCCTGAGAAGGTCAGAATGACACATGACATGCTGCCTGAACAGGTATCGGTCAATTTCAAATATATAATCCTGAACGATTTCACCGGTGAAATCGAGAGCATCACCGAAATGGAAATGCGTGCCGGAATCATGGGAATGGAGTTCGATACCGAGACATGGACCTCAACCCCGAAGATAGGCTGGTTTGTCAGGGAAAGCAAGACTGAAGCCGATCTGCTGGATGAAATCTATGATAAGGACAGAACAGGTGAACTGGAACTGCGGATTGACCGTGTCCCTGACATATTCCAGAAGGCCGGACATATAAATCAACTTCATCTGCATTTCACAGGCAAGGTGGACCTGCCGCAGTGGCTTGAAAGCAAGGAGATTGACAGACTGATCATTGACGGCAATATGACCCCTGAAGAAATGGATTCGATAAAGGCACGTTTTCCTAATGTAAGTCTAAACCGATGGTAAAGAAGTTAGCAATGAGTCTGTGCCTGCTGGGAGCAGTCGTAGCCGGTGCCCAGAGCACCAGTTACATTGATTTGGGGCTGAGCGTCCTGTGGTCCACAGAGAACAGCGGAATAAGTGATGAACGTCCTGTCGGCGAATACCTGACCTGGATTGATGCCGCCAGACGCTACACAGCCGATAATGCAGAAGGCCGTCTTGCCACAAAAACTGAATGGGACGAGCTGCTTGATCTCTGTTCATGGAAATGGACAAGCGTTGACGGGAATCAGGGCTATCTGGTTACCAGCAAGGTCAAGGGATTCACAGACCGCAGCATTTTTCTGCCTGCAGCCGGCTGGCTTCAGGACGGAAGACTTGAACAGGTGTCAACATACGCTTCATACTGGTCTGCAACGGAAGGTGTACAGCCGGGCAATTCCGCAGCCTACGGATTCAATTTCCAGCGCGGCCATACGGAATGGCATAGCGAGAACCGTTATTCCGAGCAGTCGGTGCGTCTGGTCAGACCGCTGGATGACAATCAGATAAAGAGAATCTCCTTTGAACGGAACAGGCTTGTCATGAGGCAGGGTACTTCGGAACGTATTGCAGTCAGCATGTCACGCGGAGAACGTAATGTGAACAGCGCGTGCGCATGGACTTCATCGGACAATGATGTGGTCAGTGTGAGTGCCGATGGTCTGATTGTGGCCCATAATCCGGGAAACTGCACCATTACCGCTACCGCCTACGGAAACAGCGCCGCATGCCGTGTGACGGTTACCGCCGATGAGTATGATTACGTTGACCTGGGTCTTTCCGTGCTCTGGGCCACACGCAACCTTGGCGCCAGGGATTCATCGGACTATGGCAATTACTATGCATGGGCCGAGGTCGAACCTAAGGATTTCTTCTCATGGGGCAACTACCGCTATTGCAGCTTTGCCGGCCAGCCGAACGGGTTGGACAAGTATGTAATGGACGGGATGGCACATCAGTACCTGCCGGCTGACAATCTGAGCCGTATTCTTCCCGAGGACGATGCGGCCACACTTCTTCTTGGCAGTGACTGGCACATTCCCACTGCGGCTGAATTTACTGAACTTGAGGATAACTGCATGATTAGGGACACCGTCACGGCCGACGGCAAGCCGGGAGCACTCATTATAAGTGAGGTTCCGGGGTATGAGGGACGCAGCATGTTCATCCCATTCGGAGGCAAATATACCGGAAATGAACCCATCGGAGTCGGCGAGGAATTCCAGCTGTGGGCGGCTGACACAGAAGGTTATAATGGCGGATACAGGTTTGCCGATATGTATAAGGCAATGGAAAGAGACCGTCATTTCCGTTATTCAGAAGACCGTTTCTTTGGAATGAACATACGTCCGGTACGCGGCATGACCGAAAAAGAGTTCTCCTCACTTGGCATTCAGGGCAGTCTGACAGATATGTCGTATGGCGAGGTAAGGCAGGTGGCTCTGCAGATGGAACCGTCCGGGCGTCCTATCCTGTCTGACAACATTGTCTGGAGTGCATCGGACGAATCAATGGTTCGTGCCATGCCCGATGGAACAGTAATAGCGCTTGCTACGGGTGAATGTACTCTGACGGCACAGTATCAGGGAAAGAGCATAACTGTTCCGGTTTCAGTGACCATGCCTGCACCAGAGCCGGTCGATCTGGGCCTCAGCGTCAAATGGGCATCGGCAAACCTGGGCGCGGCAAAGCCCGAGGACGATGGAGGACTGTTCGCATGGGGTGAAACATCGGTCAAATGCAGACCGTACTCAAGAGAGAACTACAAGTTCCTGCCATCATCAGGCAGCGGTTCATTCACAAAATATGATTTCGGAGAGAGGTACGGAAATAATGGGCATCTGGACTTCAAGGAACAGCTTGATCCGGAAGACGATGCTGCCCATGTGCTGCTGGGCGGACAATGGAGAATGCCCACGGCAGCTGAATGTGATGAACTGCTGAGGAACTGCACCTGGACCAGGATTGATGAAGAGAACCGGAAGGGGTGGCTTGTGAGCAGTAATGTTCCCGGATATGAAGGGAATGCCATATATCTGCCTTATACAGATGTTGCAGACAATTTCATGGAGCCGGTAAATTTCAGACAGGGAATTGTCCGTGACCATTTCATATACAGGTCTTCAACAATGAATGTGTCTATGGGTATTGGCACAAGCAGGAACTGGAACAGATTTGATGGACAGGCCATACGTCCGGTTCAGGAACTGCCAGATGAAGACCGTAAGGCCCGGCAGGCTGAAATCCTGCAGAGAAACAGCAGGCCGGCAGCCGGGAATGTCCGGCATGATTATGTCGATCTGGGTCTGAGCGTCAAGTGGGCCACCATGAACGTGGGTGCAAACAGACCTGAAGAGAGAGGTGACGGTTTTGCATGGGGAGAAACGTCCACCAAGCCCTACTATTCCAGTTATAACTACTTTCTGGCATCATTCCATGAGGATCTTGGCTATTGGAATTATGATAATGCTCCGGATCGCGTACTTGAACCGGACCAGGATGTTGCACACGTGAACTGGGGCGGTGACTGGCGGCTTCCTACAAAGTATGAATACCTTGAACTGGTAAATGAATGCGAGTGGACTGATACGCTCCAAAATGGTGTAAGGGGATTCCTTGTGACAAGCAAGGTGGCCGGATATGAAGGCAACAGCATTTTCCTGCCGTTCAGTCAGTCCGTATTCTCAGACGGTTCCGAATTTTCAAGCTATGATGATGAAGTATTCTATATGTCATCCAGTTCAAGTTCACGAACGTTTGCAGATGGACAAGCAGAAGCTGTTGTGTTGTTCCTTTCCCATTATGTTGTCGGCGCTTCCGAAGAATTTGGAAGCGACTTTGTTGAAATGAGCAAGATTCACATATCGCAACGACTGCCTTACAAGGAATTCCTGGTAAGGCCGGTCAGGTGAATATCGTTATGAAAAAAACGGCATTCATGCTTGCGGTATTGGCCCTGACATGTACGGGTGTTTCGGCCTCGATAACCTTCAAGGTTGACCGCCATCTTCCCAGGCCGACGCGCGTGAAGAAGGATGATCTGTTCACTCCCGAATATATTATCAACGGTATATTGGGAAATGAAGTTCCTGCTGACAAGCGCAGAGTTCTGGCGTCAGGTTTGCACGATGGGGAATTCGGCGGCTACGGACGGAATCCTTTCTTTAAAGGAATGATAGACGCGTTTGCAAATCACAGAGCCGTGGTGCTCAGCCCGGATGTAATCTGGCAGCTCATCTGTCAGGGCTTTGCTTGCCATATAAACAGGAATCCCGAGGAGATGCGTCACCTTTTCGTTGACCATGACGGAAAGATTGACCTGCTGGTGGAAAGTCCGGAGGATCTGTTTTCCGGCAAGGCAGACTGGTATGGAATTGTCGGCGATTTTGCAACTCTGATATCGGAGAATACCAAAGACGGCGTTGCAGAACTCATGGCACAGCCGTTCAGCACGACCGGGCCCGATGAACTCATGGCGTCACAGGTTGTCCTGATGAAGTCAATGGAGTCATATTTCCAGTACATTGCACATTATTATGGATGCGGAATTCCATACGTGACTCTGACCGGTACGCCTCAGGACTGGCAGTCCATACTTGACCGCACACGGCAGCTGGAAAAGTACGGCCTGGAATGGTGGGTCGAAGAACTGGAGCCCATTCTGGAGGAATTCGTAAAGGCGTCGGAGGGCCAGCCCGATACTGATTTCTGGAAAAGCATTGTCATGGAGCACCATCCGCGCGAGTTGCGCGGGCCCGGTTGCTTCATTGACATATCAACCGAACTTGACGGCTGGTTCCTGAAATTCTTCCCGTATGACAAGAACGGCCGTTTGCCGTCAAAGGTCAGAATGACCCATGACATGCTGCCCGAACAGGTGGCCGTGGAATTCAAGTACTCGGTTACCGATTCCGTGTCGGGAGAGGTGCTGAGCACGACTGTCATGGAACTGCGTGCCGGCATTATGGGTATGACATTCGAAAAGAAGTGGACTGCCGTCCCCAAGGTAGGCTGGTTTGTCAGGGTAAAGGAGACCGAAGACGAAATACTTGAGGAAATGTACAGCCGCGACGCCGACGGATGGAACGGTCTGGAACTTAGAATAGACCGTGTCCCGGAGGTGCTGAAAAAGATTTCACACCTTGAGTCGCTTACACTTGAATTCACAGGCAAGGTGGAACTTCCCGAATGGATGGAGGGCCTGGACATTGACAAGCTGACCGTCAGAGGTGAGATGACTCCCGAAGAAGAAGCCTCACTGAAAGAACGTTTCCCCAACTTGCAGCCAAAACGACCTTGAGTGCCGGAGTTTGTTTGAGAGTGTCTGCCCTTGTTTTCGCAATGTTTTCGCAGGCAATAAAAAAACACTTGCGGAAGTCCGTAAGTGTTTGATTTTCAGGTAGCGGGACCCGGGATTGAACCGGGGACCTCATGATTATGAATCATGCGCTCTAACCAGCTGAGCTATCCCGCCATCAGGCTTGTGTGCTTGCCTTAAGCGGGTGCAAATGTAGTACATCTTTTTGGAATCCCAAACAATTCCGGAATAATTTCTTGCAGGCTGTCACTTATTCAGTAAAGTGACAATCTGAACGGCGGCATTGTCCGATGCACCGGCAGGTCCGAGAATGCTGTGAATCCGGCTGTATCCTTCCAGCTGGGCCCTGCGCTCAGGCGTATCGGCAAGAAGCGGAACCAGCAGCCGCCGTGCAGTGCCTGCTTCCATCTGACCTGCTACAAGTTCCGGAACTACCTCGCGGCCAGCAATAAGGTTGACCAGCGATATGAACGGGATTTTCAGAACCATGGCCCGTATAATATTCACTATTCTGCCCATGGGCATTCTGTAGCATACAAGCTGCGGGACATTGAAAAGCGCGGTCTCAAGCGTGGCTGTGCCTGATGTCACGAGCGCGGCATGTGACACTGACAAGAGCTTGTATGTGCTCTGATGCACGACTTTTACATTGGTGCCTTTTATGAAACTGTCATAATAGGACGGATCCACTCCGGGGGCTGCCGCAAGGATAATCTGGTAGCCGTCGAGACCCTGCGTCGCATCGATCATGATTGGGAGATTGCGCGAAATCTCGGTGCGGCGGCTGCCGGCCAACAAGGCGATTATCGGCTTGCCGCTATCGGCAGGCGGCTGTGCAGTGCCGTTGTTTTTCTTGAAATCATCGACTGCATCGACACACGGATTGCCTACATATCTTATGGAATAATTCCTTTTTGCGAACCATTCCTTCTCGAAAGGAAGAATGGAAAAGAGTTCGTCCACGTATTTGCGCATGGATTTGATTCTGTAACTTTTCCATGCCCAGATTTTTGGCGATATATAGTAATAGGTGGGTATTCCCAGCCTGGTCTTGACCTGTTTCGCAATTGACAGGTTGAATCCGGGATAATCAATCAGGATAACGCAGTCCGGTTTCCATTCTGATATGTCCCTGTAACAGAATGAACGGCTGCGGAGTATGGTTCCCAGGTGTGTTATGACCGGCCACCATCCCATATATGCCAGCTCACGGTAGTGCCTGACAAGTTCGCCGCCGGCTTGTCGCATCAGGTCGCCACCAAAACAGCGGAACTGTGCGTCGCTGTCGGCCCTGGCTATGGATTTTATCAGATTTGAACCATGCAGATCGCCGGAAGCTTCACCTGCTATCAGATAATATCTCATAATTATTCCAAAATCTTGCATGCAAAAGTAGCCATTTTTTTTGCTCGCTTTATTTGGAATTACAGTGAATTTAATATTTCTTTGCATTAGACCGTAAACAAAATGACTATGGCAACAGACAAACAGCACAATTCAAAGCAAAAGGTCGTAATGGAGTATGAATTGAGTTCGCAGTCCATTCCCATGATATGGGAAGCCATTGCTACTGCTCCGGGCCTGGCTTCCTGGTTTGCCGATCAGGTCAGTTCGGAAGGGAAACAATTCTGTTTTACGTGGGGAAAGAATGAGCAGCGTCAGGCGGAACTCATCAATTGCCGCCAGTCGACTTATGTCCGATTCCACTGGACGGATGAAGAGCCAGGTACATTTTTTGAAATCAGAATCACCAAGAATGAGCTTACTCAGAAATGCGTACTTGTGATTACTGATTTTGCAGAAAAGGATTATCCTGATGAGGCAAGAAGCTTGTGGGATAGTTCAATCGAAACACTGCGCCGTTGCGGCCTGTAAGCCCAAATCCTGCCGGTAATTTTTGCAGAAGTCTTCAATTTGCAGTATTTTTGCAGGTTGGAAATGACTGTACTGCAAAAAATGAAACCGAAAAGACTGGATATCTTCATTATCAGAAGCTTTCTGCTGCTGTTTGTGGCGGCATTCTGCATCTGTCTTTTCGTGCTTCTCATGAACATATTGTGGCGTTACGTCGAAGACCTGGTCGGCAAGGGACTGACTTTCGGCATAATTGCCCGTTTCTTCTTCCTTTTCGGTACAAGGCTGGTTCCTGAGGCGCTTCCGCTGGCTGTTCTCATGGCATCGCTTATCACATTCGGTAATTTCGGCGAACGTCTGGAACTTCTTGCAATGAAAACTGCTGGCATTCCTTTGCTCAGGATAATGAGACCGCTGACAATTTTCAGCGTTTTTCTAGCATGCCTTTCATTCTATTTCCAGAATGTGACTGTGCCGCGTACCACGCAGAAACTGTTCTCGCTCATTGTTTCAATTAATCAGAAGAATCCGGAACTGGAGATTCCGGTAGGCACTTTTTATGATCAGATAAGAGGTTTTAACCTGTATGTACAACAGAAGGATTTGGATACGGGAGTGCTGACTGATGTCACAATATATGACCATAGTGACGGATATGACAACCTCAGCGTGACTGTTGCCGATTCCGCATATCTTGAGACTACATCCGACGAAAAGCATATTATGCTTCATCTGTTCAGTGGAGTGCAGTTCCGTCAGGAATCAGAAATGGACTCAAAGGGGCAACCTTATATAAGAGAATCTTTCAAAGAAAAGATTATTCTCTTGGATTTTGATTCCGGCTTTACACAGACCGATGACGGACTGATGAAGAATCAGGCGGAAAGCAAGAATATGGCCGAGATTCGCCATACGATAGATTCTCTTTCCATGCGTCAGGATAGCATAGGGTTGGGAAACCTATCGGAATACAAGGCGGAAATCATGCCGAATCTGTTTTTGCAGCATGCTGACTCCATGAAAATGCTGGCTTTGGGAGCAGCGGCTATTAATTCCGACAGCCTGTTTGAAGTTGCTTCCAGAGACGGACAACTTGAAATCAGGGGCGAAATGAGAAAGGCGGTTTCTTTCCAATCCAATGATTTGACAATCAAAGGAACCAATATGTTCGCTCAGGACAGGTCCATCCGCAAGCATTGGGTGTCATGGATGAAAAAGATTGTCAATTCATTCTCCATTCTGGTGTTCTTCTTTATCGGCGCACCTCTTGGAGCCATTATTAGAAAAGGAGGCCTTGGTGTTCCTGTGATAGTGTCAGTCCTGACGTATATCCTGTTCTATATCACTTCGGTGTCAGGAGAAAAAATGTTCCGGGAAGGCGAATGGGGTATGATTGGCTGTTGGCTGAGCACAATTGTTCTGGCTCCGTTGAGCATATTCTTTACCGTTAAAGCAAATGGAGATTCTACGGTATTTCAGCCCGAGGTTGTGGCGGAGTTTTTCAGACATTGGTTTGGTGGAAAGGTAAACCGTAATATAACACGCAAGGATGTTGTGATTGATGAGCCGGACAGAAAATTCTGCCTGGAACTGCTTGCAGAGATAGACAATCTTTGCGGTGGCGTGCTGAACTCGAAACTGCTTGACGGCCGCTTGAAATATTACAGTCTGTTCTTCTCAAAGAGTGACACTTTTGAAATTGACAACCTGTTCGCGGACTGCGAAAGTCTGGCTATGGAGCTTGGTAATAGCCGCGACAGGATCGAGCTTGACAAACTGAACAACCTGCCGATAATACCGGTTTATGGTGTCAAGAGCCCTTTCAAGTCAAGGTGGGCGAATGTTGCATGTGGCATCTGTATTCCTTTCGGAGTGCTGATGTCGGTTCGTGCGTGGCTTTTTGGAAAACAAATCAGAAAACTGATTAAAGAAACTCGCAGGGCCGCCTTGGATCTTGCACAATATATAGACAAAACCAAATAATAAACATACTAATGGGACAGATTTCAGATCGCGTTATGAGTCTTGCTGCTTCGGCTACATTTGCCATGAGCCAGAAGAGCAGCGAACTTTCGGCACAGGGTGTCGATGTTGTCAACATGAGTGTCGGTGAACCCGACTTCAATACTCCTGACTACGTCAAGGAGGCAGCACATCAGGCCATTGACCAGAATTACTCAAAGTATTCTCCGGTTGGCGGTTACATGTGGCTTAAGAAGGCGTGCAGTGACAAGCTCAAACGTGAGAATTCTCTTGATTACGAACCTTCTCAGATTGTTGTTTCGACAGGTGCCAAGCAAGCGCTCTGCAATGTCATTATGGCAATTGTCAACCCTGGTGATGAAGTGCTTCTTCCATCACCATGCTGGGTGAGCTATCCCGAAATGGTCAAACTCGCAGGAGGCGTACCGGTCGTGATCAAGGCTGGAATCGATCAGGATTTCAAGGTTACTGCAGCTCAGATTGAGGCTGCAATCACTCCAAAGACCCGAGCCATGATGATTTGTTCTCCATCGAATCCTACCGGCTCGGTATACAGCAAAGATGAACTTGCTGCAATTGCAGGCGTACTTGTCAAACATCCCGAAGTGTTCGTTATTTCTGATGAGATTTATGAACACATCAACTTTATCGGTTCTCACCAGAGCCTGGCTCAGTTTGTTGAACTGAAAGACAGAATTGCTGTTATCAACGGCGTGTCAAAGGCTTATGCTATGACAGGCTGGCGTATTGGTTTTATGGCAGGTCCGGAATGGTTGGTCAAGGCATGTACCAAACTTCAGGGACAGTACACAAGCGGTACTTGCTCTGTTGCTCAAAAGGCTGCTCAAGTTGCTTTTGATGGCCCTCAGGATGATGTGGAGAAAATGCGCAAGGTATTCCAGGGACGTCGTGATCTTATCGTTTCTCTGGCTCGCCAGATTCCTGGATTTGAGGTCAACAATCCACAAGGTGCATTCTATCTGTTCCCCAAGTGTGATTTTTATTTTGGCAAGAAGTATAATGGCAAAGTAATTTCCAGTTCTGATGATCTGGCAATGTTTCTTCTTGAGGTTGCCCACGTCGCTACCGTTGGAGGTACCGCCTTTGGCGCTCCTGAATGCATCCGATTCAGTTATGCTACATCGGAAGATAAAATCCGTGAGGCTTTCAGACGTATTGCCGAAGCTCTTGCAAAACTCGCCTGATGAATCTTATGGACACAAAAAAGAAAGGCTCCGAATTCGGAGCCTTTCTTTTTTGTGTGTCTTGAAGAATTATTCTCCCGGATGAATTGCTTCTGACGGGCAGACACCGGCGCAAGTGCCGCAGTCTACGCAGAGATCAGGGTTGATTGAATACTTTTCTCCTTCTGAGATTGCCTCTGACGGGCATTCATCAATGCATGTGCCACAAGCAATGCAGTCGTCACCGATAACGTATGCCATATTGTAATTTGTGTTGGTTTGATAATCTTCTGCAAAGATATGGAAAATCTTGATAATCTTTATGCGTTTGACAATATTGTACGAGAATTAAAAAAAAATAAGCAAAGACGTATGTATAAATAAAATAGTTATAACTTTGTACTTTGATTAAGTGGGCAACATACATGTTTTGCTGCTCATGGTGCTGTATGAGAATAATTATTAAGATCAAATTTTATAACTTCATGAAAAAATCAAGAATTCTTATGATTGCCGCAGTTTTCTGCGGTACAATCGGTATGGTCTCTTCTTGCTCGGATTATGAATCAGACTATGTAAGGGATCTTCAGAACCGTGTTGATTACCTGACAGACAGCATTTCCGGCCTGGATCAGGCTATCAAAGCTGAGGTCGCAGCTTTGCAGCAGGCAAAGATTGATCTTCAGAATTCAATTAATGCGAAGACTGATACTACTCAGGCAAGACAGATGCAGAATCTCATTGATCAGATTTCCAATGTCTTAGGCGTAAATCTTAACGACCCGACTTCTGTGTCGGAAAAGACAAAACTTATGGATTCTCTTCAGTATTGTCTGACTTCAATCACAGCGTTTGATTCGCTTTATTCCAGCAAATACGGCAGGAATTTTGATGAACTTATTCTTTGGCATGATTCAGTGATAGCCGCTGTTGCGAAAGCTCAGGAAGCCCTTCTTCTTTCACAGAAGGCATATGCTCTTGCCCAGAATGACAGCGTAAGAATCGATGCTCTTGCCCAGAATGACAGCGTAAGAATCGATACTCTTGCTCAGAACATTTATGCCCGTGCTCAGGTGGTTCTTGACAGTGCAAAGTCATATACGGACAATCACGCTCGCAGACTTGATTCACTGCTTGCAGGAAAAGCTGATACTGCTTCTCTCAATACTGTTAAAATGTACAGCATGAAGGCTGACAGCACGCTTTTCGCACTCATAGATTCCATTTCAGCAAAGACTGCAGCTCTTGAACTGGATATTGATACTCTGAAGTTCAAGATTGATTCTATTGAAACCGTACTTGCTGCCATTGAGACAACACTCAGCAAGTTCGTCACCGGTATTATTGTACAGGATGTTGAGAACATCATCTGGGGTTCATTCAATACTCCGCTCGGTGTAAGGACAAATCTGATTATCGGTATATTCGGTCAAAATGGAGCATACGATTCACGTTTCCCGGCCGTTAATACAATCAATTATGTTGATGCTTCACAATTTGTTAATTTCTCTGCTTTGAATCCGTCAGGAGTGATCAACATTGAAGGCGGCGAAGTCCTTAGGAGTGCTGCCGGCAAGCTTTATATGACCGTAAATCCGAATACGGTTAATTTTGACGGCGTTAAGGTTGCTTTGGTAAATTCACAGGATGCTATGGCTCCTGGCTTCGACTCACTTACACTGAAAAAATCAGATAAGGTCCTGACTTTCTTCAGCGGAACAAGAGGTTCTGTTGTCAACAATGGCTTCTACGAGGCTGAAGTTGAAATCAATCCGGATAAGGCAGCCCAGTCACAGCCGCATGTTAATACTACAGCTCTCAAGAACGCTGCCGTTGCATTGAAGAACAACTGGAAGAGCAAGAGGAACATTCTTAATCTTGCAGAAACCATCCTTTCTGAAGTCAAGAACACACAGCTTGAAGCTTATGGAATCAAGAGTTCATGGACTGATGGCTTTAATGTTGAGCACAGTGTATATTCACAGTATGATATTGCCGCACTGACATATAAACCTTTGTCATACAGTTTCGCTTATGGTAAAGTGGTGGATTTGACTGCCATCAAGAAAAAGATTCCAGTACTTCCTGACTTGCAGGAATGGATGGCTGCCCACGGTTTTGTTCTCGAACCGTTTGCCTTCGATCCTATTACCGCATCTGCTATGAGTTTCCAGATGACCATACCTAACGTCAATAAGATTAAGGTGGATATTACAGATAACGGTTCGTCAGCTAGCGGCTCTTTGAATGTTCCGGATAATGATCCTGGCAGACTGAGTGAAGCAACTATTATAATTGATAGTTTCCAGTTGAAGGTTGCCGGTAAAGTCACTACACAGGATACTACCATGACCATTGAAATTCCTGCCAGCATGATGCAGGGCGTCTTTGATCAGGTGAATGCCAGCGTCGGAGGAATGCTTGACAAGGTCAACTCAATGCTCGGACAGGTTGACGATGTTATTGATATGGCTCAAAGTCAGCTTATTGACCGTATCAATTCATATCTCACCAGAATCAAGAACCTGATCCCGGATGAACTTGATATCAACATGTTTGTAAGACCTACAATATTCTTCAATAATGCTGCCGGTTCCATTTCGGAACTCAGTGGCGTCAAGACTGTGGGTTCTACCATGTCACTTGGAAAGACCGCAACGCTGATCCTTTCTTCACATACAGCTGAACTCCTTGCTCCAGCTTACAAGAAGTACGTAGCTGTCACAAATGTCTGGAATGCTGATGGTGTAACGGAATTGCCTTCAGCGAAGTCTGCAGCTAATGCGTTGGCTGACTTCAATACAGTTCTTGACGGCGATAAGATCCTGGTGAATTTCACTCCTTCCGTGAAGGGCATATATGAGATTGCATACTCTGCAATTGACTATTCGGGAATGATTGTTACAAGAAAGTTCTACATTAATGTCCGTTAATTTTCCCGAATGAAGACATTCCGATTATTTCTAACGATAACGCTGGGGCTGGTCAGCCTCAGCGTTTCGTCTCAAAATATAATAGAGTCCAGCGGCAAGTTCGCTCCTCATTGGGATTGGCAACTTGGTTTTGGTGCCCAATATACGCTTGGTGAACTTTCATTTGAGGATCTCCTGTCTCCTAATGCCCAGGTAGGAGCAGGTTTCTGGTTCAGCCCGGTATTTGGGGTGCGCGGAACTGTAAATGCCTGGCAAAGCAAGGCTGGCATCAAGGAACAAGATGCGCATGAACAGTGGAGCTGGTATTACGTTGCACCTCAGGTCGATGCCACTCTGAATCTTTCAAATCTTCTTTTGGGATTCAATTCAACACGTAAGGTCGAATGGCTTGCTTTTGGAGGTCTTGGTGCAAACATTGCCTTTGAAAATACCCAGGCCTCTGAGGCTATGGACAGACTTTATTCAAGTGATGGCATTTATGCTTACATGAATGATGCTCATAAACAGCAGAATTTGGATATGGTATGGACAGGGACTAAGGCATTTGCAGTAATACGTGTAGGTACTGCAATCGATTTCCGATGTTCAGAACATGTAGCTATAGGCATTGAGGCTCAGGCAAACACCCTTTCCGATTCCTATAATTCAAAGGGCGTTTCAAACACAGATTGGTACTTTAATACACTTGCTGGCATTAAATTCAGTTTCGGTTCAAGTCGCAAGCGTTCGGACAACCATAATGCGTCAAGTCTTTTGTCGGCAGGCGAATTGAATGAGAGACCATTTTCCGATAATATTCAAACTGAAGATGCTGTTTCACAATACGAGGTTTCCCGTGAGTTGGTTCATGATACAGTATTTATAGAAAAGCCCGTTGAGGTTGTGGTTGAAAAACCTGTAGAGGTTGTGGTTGAAAAGCCGGTAGAGGTTGTTGTCGAAAAACCTGTAGAAGTTGTGAAAATTGTTGATGGAGGTCACAGCAATGTTTCCTTTGTTCGCAATATATTCTTCACAATCAATATGGAGATGAAACCTTCCGAACTGAAGAAAGTTGGTGAGATAGCCAGTTTCATGGCCGCAAACCCGGCAACAAAAGTGCATATGGTCGGTTATGCCGATGGCAAGACAGGTTCTATTCTTGGCAATAAGAAAATGTCTGAAAGAAGAGTGCGTTATATTTCGCAGAAATTGGTTGCTGCGGGTGTGGAAAAGGAGAGAATCTCCACTGAAGCTGTCGGATCAAAGGAACAGCCATTTGGTGGTGATGAGTATTTCAGGTTGAATCGCGTGGTTATTTGCACTGTTGAATAATTCAGTTTATAACAATGTAAGACGTCTGTTTTCAAAGTAATGAAATCTTCCTTTTCATGTTACATGACGATGCTTAAAAAGAATCTGTTTTTTCTGGCAATTCTCTGTGCCTGTCTGGTGAGTCATGCCCAGGGATTTGTTCCTGATGGCTATTATAGAATGCAGAATTATGGCACAGGACGTTATGTCAGGGTGGTGGATAATCGTGGTTCCGTTGATATAAGAAGGACACAAGCTGATCTCGCCGCTCTGGTTACAAGATTGAAGTTTGAAAATGTGGTGAATGACCCTGCATCGGTCATGTATATCAAGTATCTGAATTCAACGGATACATTATATATGCCAAATACTACCCCTAAAAAGATAAAGGAAATCAGCCAGTTGTATAATATATATGCACAGGGCACCGATGTGGTTACCATTATCGGATTTGGCGTAAGGGTCAAGAAGTCTACAAACGGATACCATGCATTCCAGGAACAGTCTGGAATGCGGGCTTACATCAACGATACCCCGTTGTATGATGAAATTGATGGCTATGTGATGCAAAATGACGCATCTTTGAGGGAATGGTCTGTATGTGCAATAGATCCTTCCGATAATAATTCATATTTTGGTATTGTACCTAATGTGTCTGTCGGTGGAAAGCATTATTATCCTTTTTACATGGGGTTCCCGTTTTCATTTCATTCAAATGGAATGAAAGCCTATTACGTAAAACGGATTGATAAAGACAATGGCATTTGTGTCATTGCTGAAATTTCCGGCATCGTACCCGCTTTAACTCCTGTTATAATAGAGTGCAGCGGGTTGGAATCTTCTGGGAATAGGTTGGCCTTGGAAAAACCGGGTTCAGGCACTGCTGTTTCCGGCAACATGCTCTTTGGCGCCATGTTTAAGAATGATTACAAACAAGCAACAGGGCATAGGAACAGAGTGGATTATGATTCTTCAACAATGAGAATACTCGGGGTTACTGATAAGGGTAAACTAGGCTTCATTACAGCTCCCGCCGGGTATGATGCCATTGATGCCAATAGTGCGTATCTGAAGGCCACATATCTGCCAGCCCAACTTGAATTGATGACCGAGTCGGAATATGAACAGTTCATGTCGGTCGATGCTCCCAAGTCTGATGTCTTGATTACGGCATGGACACTTGATGGTACACCTCGTCAAGTCAAATCTCTTGATGAGCTTCCACGCGGGCTTTATATTGTTGACGGACATAAATATATTGTCCGGTCAGAATGATACCGGTCCTGTTGTTGGACGGGTTAGAACAGCAGTCTTGAAATTCCGACTTTGATTACGGGGAATACAGGCAGCCTGTTGCTCATGTCAATATATGATTTGACCTGCCCGTTCAAGTTGGTAAGATCATGGGCTATGTCAACTCCTTCGTGGGTAATGACATTCGGGGTCCCGCCCCAGAATAATACGCCCAAATCGACAGACAGATTGTACATGCCGTTGCCTT
Source organism: Bacteroidaceae bacterium (assembly GCA_024398755.1). Taxonomy (GTDB): domain Bacteria; phylum Bacteroidota; class Bacteroidia; order Bacteroidales; family Bacteroidaceae; genus Colenecus. The sequence continues at coordinate 59,629 of JAKSIQ010000004.1, forward strand.
TGATGAGCGGACCTTCGTATCCGACCCCAATGTAGGGCTTTATCTTGTTCGTGGTCATTCGGGCACTTATGGTACAGTTTTCGTCCGGAATCATGATATATGGGTTGCCTCCATCAATTGAGTCTCCAATAAACATACCCATTTTGCCCAAATCGACGAATTTCAGGTATAACTGCTCTGTAAGATATGGTTGCAAATGAATGCTCCCAATATCAATTGTTATCCATGGTTCGTCTTCCAAGTATGATCTCAACGCACGCTCGTACAGGCTGTTGTACATGTTGACCGATACAAGTGCCGGGGAATCATAACTGGCGTTGATGGTTCTTCCTATGGTCTTTGAGAAACTCCAGTAGACGCCGGCGCTTATTTTCCAGTTTCTGTTTCCATTGAAAGGGTGAAAGTCCGCAATCAGGTTGAAATTGTGGAATGAAGGTTCGGACTTCATGTCAACGTAGCGGTCGAATGTTATTCCGGTAATTTCCTCCAGCTTGCCTGTTATGTTTTTAAATGACTCTTCCTGCAGCTTCTCATCTTCCTGGTTGGCTGCAGTGGTCATTGTAAAAGATATGGTTTTTGTGAAATGAGGCATGAAATCGAATCCGCATCTGATGTCAAGCCAGTCATTGACTCCCTTTTCAATGCCAAGTCCGATGCCGGTGCTCCCTGTGGATATCGTCGCAAAACAGTTGTCTGTCCTAGCCTGCATCTGTGTTGTCGCAGTAATGATGGCAAATAAGCACGCTATGGCCTTTTTGAATTCTGATACCATGGTTGTGTATTAGTGTGATTTGCATCTGCAAAAATAAGTCATTCAATGCTATCATGCAATAATGATTCTGTTTCTGCGTTATTTAGACAGTATGGTGACCGCTATTATACTGAAAGACGTAAGGCGTGTGATGCTTGCACTGGCACTGTTGTCATTGTCATTGCCCGCATGCCCGCAAAACCGCAAGATACAGAACCGGCCTTTTCTTGATGACCGCGTCTGGCATTACGGTTTCCTTCTAGGTGTGAATCTGCAGGATATCGAGTTGGAAAACAACGGCCTGCCATATATGGATGAACAGGGAATGGAGTATTGGTATTCAACGGTGCCTGAATATACTCCCGGCCTCAGCGTCGGAATTCTTGGTGAGTACAAACTGTCAGACAACATGTCACTGAGGATGATTCCGACAATGCATTTTGGCGACAAAAAACTGGTGTTCTGTGAACAGGAAAGCGGCAGCCGTACTGAACAGTATCTTAAATCGACTTTGTTGTCAATTCCGTTTGACTTGAAGGTCGCTCCATTGAGATTCAACAACAACAGGCCATATTTTGTGGCAGGCCTCGCTCCGACGTTTGATCTGACCCGGTCCAAAGGAGACACGTTCCTGCTGAAAGGTAGGGATTGTCTGTTTGAAATAGGAATGGGGTGTGACCTGTATTACCAGTATTTCAAACTCATACCTGAACTCAAGTTCTGCTTCGGATTATATGATATCCACGAAAAATCAAGAACGGATTTGAGGGATTTGTCTCTTCTGAAATACTCGAATTCTATTGATAGGGCTTATAGCCGTATGATAGTCCTGTCATTATATTTTGAGTGAAAATATTTGCCCTTCAATATTTAATTGCTATCTTTGCGCCGCTTTGTCGCGATCGCTGTCAAGGAAGAGTAACTTGGTATGTCGCGTACGGCATGAATCACTTTTACATTTTATTGAAATGGATTTAATCAAGATTGCTGAACAGGCATTTGCCACAGGCAATGAAGGCAAGTTCCCTGCATTCAAATCAGGAGACACAGTGACAGTAGCTTATCGTATCATTGAAGGTAACAAGGAACGTATCCAGCTGTATCGCGGCGTTGTTATCAAAATCTGCGGTCATGGCGACAATCGTCGTTTCACAGTCCGCAAAATGTCTGGTACCGTTGGCGTTGAGCGTATCTTCCCCATCAGCTCACCTGCAATTGACAGCATTGAGGTCAACAAGATAGGTAAGGTTCGTCGTGCCAAACTCTATTATCTTCGTGAGCTTACCGGCAAAAAGGCCCGTATCCGCGAAAAAAGAGCAAACGGCTGATACCGGAACTGCAAACATCATTCAAACGGCAAACTTTCGGTTTGCCGTTTTTTTGTTTATGCCAGATTTTTGCCCTATATGAAAAAGGTATTGCTAGGTGTTGTGGCTCTTCTGTCCGGCATGATGCCTTTGCATGTGTCGGCCCAGGATGATTATCAGTTTGATGACGATCCGTTCCTGATGCAGCAAGGTGGCGTGAATTCTATCCGTCCCCGACAAAATAGCGGGTGGCGACCCTCTCAGTATGCCAGCCAGGAGGCTCTTATCAAAACAATGACTGCGCAACAGATAAAACGCAGTCTGAAATACCGTCTCGAAACTGTGGCTACGGCTTCTGATGGCGCTAATGCGCCTTTCTGGCTTTCATCCAACAGACAGGGGCTTGTGTCTGTGTCGAACGGAATGGCATATGCCCGTTATGGGATGTTTGGACAGATGATTCTTCCAAATACTTTCAGTGTCAGGTATGGAATGGATCTGGGCATCGGTAGCGGGCTGGAAGATGACTGGTTCGTTCAGCAGATGTATCTTGATTTCGGGTATAAATGCTGGAATTTTTCAATCGGGATGAAGGAACGCCCCGGAACGCTTGTCAACAACGACCTTAGCAGTGGTGCTCTTGTATGGTCCGGTAACTGTAAACCTGTTCCTCAGGCAAGATTCGGAATGCCTGAATATTATAGCTTTGCGTCTCTTAATGGAATTCTGGCTGTCAGATGGGATATGTCTTATGGCTTGTTTACCGATGACGAATGGCGTGGACGTAATCCTGAAAACGGATATACCGACCATATACTTTACCATGGAAAGGAATTGTTTCTGAAGATTGGCGACCATGCCCGATTCCCTTTGGAATTGACATTGGGAATTGAGATGAATGCAATGTTCGGCGGGGTCATGCACAATCGTGGTTTCTGCAGCCGTGATACAATTTTTGACAATTATCGCCTGCCGTCCGATTTGGGCGCGTTTGCAAATATAATCGTGCCTTTGAACAAAGCAGGCCAGCAGACTCGGGAAAATGGTAATACCGTTGGAAGCTGGCATGTGTCCCTTGATTGTTTCTTTGATAAAGAATGGTCCGCCAGAGCCTATTATGAGCATTATTTTGAGGACCATTCCAGTATGCTTGGAATTGAGTACAAAGCCAATTCTGAAGGAGAAAATGGTTTTGTAACTTATGGATTCCGACGCAACTGGCTGGACGGCCTATATGGTTTGGAAGTGAATCTGCCTGATGGGTTGTCCGTCAGAAATGTCGTTGTTGAATTCCTTAATACACGAGGACAATGTGGGGCTGTATATAAACCGCAGGATGTTCCGCTTGCAGAAGGAATTGATGGCCGTGACGGTATGTATAACCACGAGGTATATGATTCATACAGCCATCATGGATTGGCGGCCGGCTCGCCTGTCCTGCTTTCGCCAGTTTATAATTCTAACGGGAAGCAGCGCTTTTTGAGTAATCGGGTGAATATGCTCCATCTGGGGATTGATGGGGGAGTGGGAACGCATTTGGATTATAAACTCAAATTGACTGCAACGCGTCACTGGGGTACATATGAAAGGCCGTTTGTGGAAACCAGGGATATCTGCTCCGGCGAGCTCTCGCTATATTGGCTTGCCGGTGATTCTTATAGTTTGAAGTATGGGATATCTGTCGGTATGGATAGCGATGACAGCGGTTGGCTCGGAAATAACAGAGGTGTTATGCTTTCTGTCGTGAAAACATGGAATATTTTATGAGAAATGTTGTTTTGCTGATGTTGCTGTCATGTATCTTATGCTCATGTGACAAGATGTTCCCAAATGACAGATTGGATTATATGTGGCGTCTTGACGGTATCGAATACACTTCGGGGTATGACCTTGATGGAAATGAGTGTGATTATGCGGCTGCGGATTATTGTTGGATGAGTTTGGCAAGGCACCTGTCGACTTTTGAGGGAATGACATACGAAGGCTATTCGCAGACGTTCGGACAGTTTGTAGAAAGACAAGACAGCATATTCTTTGATTTTTCAATGTTCCCTGATACGACTTTGACTATGGCGGTTATCAGAAACTTTGGAATGGAGAGTATGCGACCGCATTTTTCTTACCGGCTGCCGCATAGAAACAGACTGGTGCTTAAAGGAGACAGCACAGTCCTGTATTTTTCCAAATGGTAATCTGCCTGTCAGACGGAAAGTCTGCCGTCCAGAATGTGAAGACGTCGGTCTGCAAGGTTTGCCAGTGTTTCATCATGTGTGACAATGACAAATGTCTGGCCGAATTCATCTCTCAAATCAAAGAAAAGTTTGTGCAGCTCGTCTCTGTTGTAACTGTCCAGGCTGCCTGATGGCTCATCAGCCAGAATTACATCGGGTTCATTCATCAAGGCTCTTGCAACTGCAATCCTCTGCTTTTCACCTCCTGACAGTTCGTCCGGTTTGTGGTTGCTACGGTCTGCCAATCCAAGTTTTTCCAAAAGCATGGCCGCTCTCGATGATGCGTTTGACATGCTACTTCCGTTGATCAGTCCAGGAATCATGATGTTTTCCAGAGCTGTGAATTCCGGAAGCAGCTGGTGAAACTGGAATACGAATCCTATGTGGCTGCATCTGAATGATGCAAGATGACGTGCATCCATGCACGTGATATCCACCCCATTGAATATGACTTGTCCGCTCGTCGGATTGTCAAGCGTGCCCATTATTTGCAATAACGTGGTTTTCCCTGCGCCACTTGGCCCGGTGATGCTTACAATTTCGCCTTTCTCTATACTGAGGCTTATACCTTTCAGTACTTCAAGTCCGGAAAAGCTTCGTTTTATGTCTTTTAGTTCAATCATTTTTGCGTCAGTTTCATGACTATATGTCCGGCCATGTGACATCCGAATGCCGCTGGTATCCAGCTGACTGTGCCGACAATTGTTTTTCTGCTTCCGTTGTCTGATTCTGCGATGCCATTACGATTCGGTTCCTCATCACTGAACACGACATCCAGGCTGTTGGAGATTTTTGCATTGTGAATTCGCTTCCTTACCGCTTTCGCCAGGCCGTCATGGTGCGTTCCCGCCAATTTGTCAATGTGTATCTTTGATATGTCAGTTCTTGCTCCGGCCCCCATACTGCTGATTATGGGAATTCCAAATTCAAAAGCCTTTTCTATCAGACGACACTTGACGCCGACACTGTCAATGGCATCGGCAATATAGTCGAAATGTGTTGCGGATAAGATGGGCTCTATGTCAGAATCTGTTATGAATCTGTTTATTGCAGTGACTTCAATCCTCGGATTGACTGCAAGAAGGCGTTTTTTCATGGCGTTGACTTTTTCCATGCCGACGGTGTCTGCTGTGGCTGCAATCTGACGGTTCATGTTGCTTTCATCCACTCTGTCGCCGTCTATTATTGTCATGTGCCCAATCCCTGCCCGCGCCAGCATTTCTGCCACATGTCCTCCAACGCCTCCGGTTCCGACGCAAAGGACATTCGCACCATTCAGCTTTTCAACGGCTTCGTGGCCCAATAAAAGTTCTGTTCTGCAATTTGCATTCGCCATTTTGTATCAGCGGATTGAAAAATATGCCGTGCGGCATCAATTCAATGCAAAGTAAACACTACTTTTGCATTCCAAAAAGCAAATATACACAAACTTAATTATGCGAGTAGCTATAGTAGGCGCAAGTGGAGCAGTGGGACAGGAGTTCCTGCGTGTTCTGGAACAGAGAAAATTTCCTCTTGACGAGTTGGTACTTTTCGGGTCATCCCGCAGTGCAGGTTCATTTTATACCTTCAATGGCAAACAGTTGCAGGTGAAGTTGCTTCAGCACAATGACGATTTCAAGGATATTGACATAGCTTTTGTATCGGCAGGAGGAAGCACTTCTGAAGAATATGCTGAAACCATAACCAAACACGGTTGTATTATGATAGACAACTCTAGCGCATTCAGAATGGATCCGCAGGTTCCGTTGGTTGTGCCTGAGGTTAATCCTGAAGATGCGTTAGTCCGTCCGAAAGGCATTATCGCTAACCCCAACTGCTCGACCATCATGATGATTGTGGCATTGAAGGCTCTGAATGATATTTCGCCTGTAAAGAAAGTCCAGGTTTCAACTTATCAGGCAGCAAGCGGTGCTGGTGCTGCAGCAATGGCTGAACTTTACGAACAGTATCGTCAGGTGCTGGCCGGCGATCCTGTAAAGGTTGAAAAGTTTGCGTATCAGTTGGCTTTCAACCTCATACCTCACATTGACGTTTTTAAGGAAAGCGGATATACCAAGGAAGAGGAGAAGATGTTCTATGAAACCAGAAAGATGTTTCATAATGATATTGAGTGCAGCGCCACATGTGTACGCGTGCCTGCCCTGCGTTGTCATAGTGAAGCTATCTGGGCTGAAACGGAATCTCCTGTATCTGTTGAAGATTTTCGCAATGCAATCCAGAATGGTGACGGCCTTGTGCTGATGGATGATTCAAGCAAAAAGGAATATCCGATGCCGTTGTTCCTGTCAGGTACTGATCCTGTCTATGTGGGTCGTATCCGCAAAGATATAGCCAATCCGAATGTTATGGTTTTCTGGGTTGTCGGTGATCAGATACGTAAAGGTGCTGCACTGAATGCCGTTCAGATAGCTGAGTATCTTATCAAGCAGAAGGTTGTGAAGTAATACCTGCGTCCTATGGAATCTAACGAAAGCCAGCAGAAGCAGCTGCAGATAGAACTTAAGGAGGACGTGTCTCGCGGCGTCTATTCAAATCTGGCGATGATTACTCATTCTTCGTCTGAATTTGTAATGGATTTTATAAGTATTCTTCCGGGAATGTCCAAGGCGCAGGTGGCGTCGAGAGTCATCATGTCACCTGAGCATGCAAAACGTCTGATGCTTGCTTTGCAGGACAATGTTGCCAAGTATGAGCACTCGTTCGGGGTGATTCAAACGGGCGCCCAAAAGGGTACATTTGTCCCGCCGTTGTCCGATTTCCAAGGAGAAGCATAAAGATTTAAGATTGTTTAACTGCGTGGCAAACCCGTTTGTGCGGGTCTTGCCACGCAGTTTTTATGTCCTTTTCGGCTGTTAAAAACAAAAAACAACCGCTTTTCGCTTGTCAATTAATGGAAAAGCAGTATCTTTGCAGGCCAAAAAATTTGAAATTAACTATTATAATATAATAATTTAAAACAAACAACATGCCTACAATTCAGCAGTTAGTACGCAAAGGACGTCAGGCTTTGGAAGACAAAAGCAAGTCTCCAGCCCTTGATTCCTGCCCTCAGAGAAGAGGTGTTTGCGTGAGAGTTTACACAACAACACCTAAGAAGCCTAACTCAGCCATGAGAAAGGTTGCACGTGTTCGTCTGACCAACCAGAAGGAAGTCAACTCGTACATTCCGGGTGAAGGTCATAACTTGCAGGAACACTCAATCGTTCTTGTTCGTGGCGGTCGTGTCAAGGACCTTCCTGGTGTTCGTTATCACATCGTCCGTGGTACACTTGATACCGCTGGCGTAAACGGACGTCTGCAGCGTCGTTCAAAGTACGGAGCAAAGCGCCCTAAAGCAGCAAAGAAGTAAAACAACAAAGTTTTGGTCAGTAGATGAAGGTTGAGTAAACATCCAGACGTGGAAGTTGAAGAATCAGAAACGACAGCCTAACGAAAACAAAATTTTCAAAAATGAGAAAAGCAACTCCAAAAAAGCGCATCATTCTTCCGGATCCTGTATTCGGTGATGTTGCAGTGACAAAGTTCGTCAACCATCTTATGTATGATGGAAAGAAGAACACATCATTCGAGATTTTCTACGAGAGCCTTGACAAGGTAAAGGCAAAGCTTCCTAATGAGGAAATGTCTGCCCTTGAAATTTGGAAGAAGGCTCTTGATAACATTACTCCTCAGGTGGAAGTCAAGTCACGCCGTATCGGTGGTGCCACATTCCAGGTTCCTACTGAAATTCGTGCCGACCGTAAGGAGTCAATTTCAATGAAGAACCTTATTTCTTTCGCACGCAAGCGCGGAGGTAAGTCAATGTCAGACAAACTGTCTGCCGAAATCATTGATGCGTTCAATAATGCAGGTGGTGCATTCAAACGTAAGGAAGATATGCACCGTATGGCTGAAGCCAACAGAGCCTTTGCACATTTCAGATTCTAATTGTACTACATGTCTGATCAGGATTTACATCTTACGAGAAACATCGGCATCATGGCTCACATTGATGCCGGAAAGACTACGACTTCAGAGCGTATTCTCTATTATACCGGACTCACACATAAAATAGGTGAGGTTCATGACGGTTCCGCAACTATGGACTGGATGGTCCAGGAACAGGAAAGAGGTATCACAATCACATCTGCTGCTGTCACCACTCATTGGAAGTGGAACGACAACACGTATAAGATCAATCTTATTGACACTCCGGGTCACGTTGACTTCACTGCCGAAGTTGAACGTTCCCTGCGTGTTCTGGACGGTGCCGTTGCAGTGTTCTGCGCAGTAGGTGGCGTTCAGCCACAGTCTGAGACAGTTTGGCATCAGGCCAGCAAATATGGCGTTCCCCGTTTGGGCTATGTTAATAAGATGGACCGTTCCGGCGCCGATTTCTTCGGTGTTGTTAACCAGATGAAGGAGATTCTCAAGGCAAACGCTTGTCCTATTGAGATTCCTATCGGTCAGGAAGAGTCATTCAAAGGTGTCATTGACCTTATTAAAATGAAGGCCATTTACTGGCGCGATGAATCACTCGGTGCAGAATATACTGTTGAGGATATTCCGGCCGATATGATGGACGATGCCCAGCAGTGGCGCGACAACCTTCTTGAGAAGGCCGCTGATTTCGATGACGAGATGATGGAGAAGTATCTTGAAGATGCTTCAACAATTTCCCAGGAGGAAATTCTGAAGGCTGTCCGTAAGGGCTGCATCAGCCAGAAACTCGTTCCGGTTGTTTGCGGTACTTCTTTCCGCAACAAGGGCGTTCAGCCTCTGCTTGACTATGTTTGCGCATTCCTGCCTTCGCCAATCGATGCAGATGGTGTTACCGGTTTCATTCCCAAATCAGAAGAGGAAACCCACCGTGCTCCGTCATCAGATGAGAAGACATCGGCTCTCGCATTCAAGATTGCCGTTGACCCATATGTCGGCCGTTTGATTTTCTTCCGTGTATATTCCGGTAAGGTAACTGCCGGCAGCTATATCTTCAATACCCGTTCGGGCAAGAAGGAGCGTGTTAGCCGTCTGTTCCAGATGTACTCGAAGAAGCAGATTCAGGTTGACGAGGTCTGCGCCGGCGATATAGGTGCAGTCGTTGCACTGAAGGACATCCGCACCGGTGATACCCTTTGCGATGAAGAAGCACCTATAGTACTTGAGAGCATGGACTTCCCGGATCCTGTTATCAGTATAGCCGTTGAGCCTAAGACTGAGAAGGATATGAGCAAGCTGTCCGATGGTCTTGCCCGTCTTGCTGAAGAAGATCCTACATTTACTGTAAAGGTTGATGAAGATTCAGGCCAGACTCTTATTTCCGGTATGGGTGAACTTCACCTTGATATTATTATTGACCGTCTTAAACGTGAGTTTGGCGTTGAATGTAATCAGGGTCGTCCTCAGGTTAGTTACAAGGAGTCAATATCAAAGACCGTCCAGCTTCGTGAAGAATACAAGAAGCAGACTGGTGGTAAGGGTCATTACGCTTGCATCGTTGTCGAAATCGGTCCTGCCGATGCCGACTGGAAAGGCGGACTTCAGTTCGTTGATGCTACCAAAGGTGAGGCTCTGCCGAAGACATATCTCCCAGCTATCGAGAAGGGCTTTACAAACGCTATGAAGAATGGTGTTCTCATGGGTGCTCCGATGGAGTCTCTCAAGGTTACTGTTCTTGACGGTAAGTATCATCCGGTTGACTCAGATGCCCTGTCATTTGAAGTTTGCGCTGCTCAGGCATTCAAGAATGCTTGTGTCAAGGCTAATCCGGGTCTTACAGAACCTATCATGGCTTTGGAAGTTGTCACTCCTGAAGAAAGTATGGGTAATGTGATCGGCGACCTTAATAAGCGTCGCGGACAGGTTGAAGGAATGGAAACCAACCATTCAGGTGCAAAGGTCGTAAAGGCTCACGTGCCGTTGGCCGAGATGTTCGGTTACGTTACAGCACTGAGAACCATCACTTCCGGTCGTGCCACTTCTTCAATGTCATACGAAAAGCATGCCGAGGTTTCCAAGGCACTTGCAAGGACAGTCGTTGAAGAGCAGGGCGGTAACGTTTCATTGCTTTAATTTAATAAGGAGAGAAAAAGCAGCCCTGATAGCATATGACTCTTATCAGGGTTGCAAAACTTAAAAAGAATACAAACTAAATCATTTACAATGAGTCAGAAAATCAGAATCAAGCTGCAGTCATACGACCACGATGTAGTTGACAAGTCAGCAGCAAAGATCGTCAGCACCGTCAAGGCAACTGGCGCTGTAGTAAGCGGTCCTATTCCACTTCCTACACACAAGCGTATTTTCACCGTCAACCGTTCGACTTTCGTAAACAAGAAGTCACGTGAACAGTTCCAGCTTTCAGCCTACAAGAGACTGATTGACATCTATTCATCAACAGCTCAGACCGTTGATGCTCTGATGAAGCTCGAACTTCCCAGCGGTGTTGAAGTTGAGATTAAGGTTTGATGCCTTTTTTGAGAATTGATTAATTTACAGTTTACTATTTAAATTTATTTGAAATGCCAGGATTATTAGGAAAAAAGATCGGTATGACATCGGTCTTCGGTGCTGATGGAAAGAATGTTCCATGCACCGTTATCGAAGTTGGTCCTTGCGTGGTTACTCAGATCAAGAGTGTTGAGAAAGACGGCTATGAGGCTGTTCAGCTTGGCTTCGAAGATGCTAAGGAAAAGAACACCACTGCCGCTATGATGGGACACTTCAAGAAAGCTGGTGTAACAGCAAAGAGACACTTGGCCGAGTTCAAGGATTTTGACGGTGCGCTCAATCTGGGCGATGTTATTACCGTCGAGTTGTTCAATGACGCTACATTCGTAGATGTTGTTGCAGTATCAAAAGGACATGGCTATCAGGGTGTCGTAAAGAGACACGGATTCGGTGGCGTAGGTCAGCAGACTCATGGTCAGCATAACCGTGGTCGTAAGCCGGGTTCAATTGGTGCATGTTCATACCCTGCAAAAGTATTCAAGGGTATGCGTATGGCCGGCCAGATGGGCGGTGATCAGGTAACTACACAGAACCTTCAGGTTCTTAAGGTTATACCAGAGCACAACCTGCTTCTCATTAAGGGTTCAATTCCAGGTTACAAAGGTTCAATCGTTTCAATTCTGAAGTAATGGAAATCAAGGTATTAAATATCAAGGGTGAGGATACCGGAAGAAAGGTTGTCCTTAATGATGCCATCTTTGGCATTGAACCAAATGACCATGTCATCTATCTGGATGTAAAGCAGTTCATGGCTAATCAGCGCCAGGGTACTCACAAGTCAAAGGAAAGAAGCGAAATAAGCGGTTCTACCAAGAAACTTGGCCGTCAGAAAGGTGGTGGTGGAGCCCGTCGTGGTGACATCAACTCACCGGTTCTCGTAGGTGGTGCTCGCGTATTCGGCCCGAAGCCGCGTGACTACAGTTTCAAACTGAACAAGAAGGAAAAGCAGCTTGCTCGTAAGTCGGCTCTTTCATACAAGGTTCAGGCTGATGCTCTTACTGTAATTGAAGACTTCTCGTTCGAAGCACCTAAGACAAAGAGCTTTATTGAAATATTAAATAATCTTAAAGTTAGTGATAAGAAATCACTCTTTGTCCTGTCTGAGAGCAATAATATTGTATCTTTGTCGGCTCGCAATTTGCAGAGTACAAAGGTCGTCAACGCTTCTTCAGTAAATACTTACAGTATTCTGAACGCTGACGCTCTTGTTATGACTGAAGGTGCAATTGAAGTCATTAACGGAATTTTAGATTAATAAGGAGACTTGATCATGGGATACATTGTTAAACCCCTGGTAACGGAGAAGATGAACTCCATTACTGAAAAATTCTCCAACAAGTTCGGTTTCATCGTTCGCCCTGAAGCCGGCAAACTGGAGATTAAAAAGGAGATTGAAGACCTCTATAACGTTACCGTTGTAGATGTCAATACAGCATCTTATGCTGGTAAGACCAAGTCACGTTATACCCGCCGTGGACTTTCCAAAGGCCAGTGCAATGCCTATAAGAAGGCTATTGTCACATTGAAGGAGGGTGAAACAATTGATTTTTATAGCAACATTTAATAAAGATGGCAGTACGTAAATTCAAACCCACAACCCCGGGTCAGAGACACAAGATTATTGGTACTTTTGAGGAGATTACTGCATCGGTACCAGAAAAGTCTCTTGTTTTCGGAAAACTCGCAACAGGCGGCCGCAACAATACCGGTAAGATGACTGCACGCTACATTGGTGGCGGTCATAAAAGACTGTTCCGTGTCATCGATTTCAAGAGAAACAAGGATGGGGTTCCGGCAACTGTCAAGACAATTGAGTACGATCCGAACCGTTCGGCCCGTATCGCTCTGTTGTTTTACGCAGACGGAGAAAAGAGATATATTATCGCACCTAATGGTCTTGAAGTTGGCGCAACACTGATGTCAGGTGAGAAAGCTGCTCCTGAAATCGGCAATGCTCTTTTTCTCAAGGATATTCCTGTAGGTACCGTAATTCATAACATTGAATTGCGTCCTGGTCAGGGTGCTGCTCTTGTCCGTTCAGCCGGCAATTTCGCCCAGTTGACTTCAAAGGAAGGTGACTATTGTGTCATCAAGCTTCCTTCAGGCGAGGTTCGCAGAATTCTGGGAGCCTGCAAGGCTACAATCGGTAGTGTAGGTAATTCAGATCATGCTCTTGAGGCATCAGGTAAGGCTGGCCGTTCACGCTGGCTTGGTCGTCGTCCTCACAACCGTGGTGTTGTAATGAACCCGCATGACCATCCGATGGGTGGTGGTGAAGGCCGTCAGTCAGGTGGACACCCACGTTCACGTAAGGGCTTGTACGCAAAGGGTCTGAAGACAAGACATCCAAAGAAGAGCTCAACGAAGTATATCATCGAGAGAGCCAATAACAAGTAATATTTAACCTGAGTACAAAATGACACGTTCACTTAAAAAAGGTCCGTTTATTTACAAGAAGCTCGAGGACAAGGTGCTTGCCATGAATGAAAGTGGTAAGAAGGTCGTTGTTAAGACTTGGGCTAGGGCATCGATGATATCACCAGACTTCGTCGGTCATACCATCGCAGTTCATAATGGTAATAAGTTCATTCCTGTTTACGTTACGGAAAACATGGTCGGCCACAAACTCGGTGAGTTCGCACCTACCCGTACTTTCCGTGGTCATAGCGGCAACAGAAAGTAAACTGGAGTTTATTTGAAATAAATAAATTAAGATAATGGGAAATAGAAAACATTTGGCAGCCGAGAAGCTCAAGGAAGCTAGAAAGACCCAGTACTTTGCCAAGCTCAACGATGTTCCTTCATCTCCCCGCAAAATGCGTCTTGTAATAGACATGATTCGCGGAATGGAGGTTAACCGCGCTCTTGGTACACTGCGTTTCTCCAACAAGGCTGCTTCCAAGGATGTAGAAAAGGTTCTCCGTTCAGCTATTGCCAATTGGGAACAGAAGAACGAACGCAAGGCTGAGGCCGGCGAACTGTTCGTAACAAAGGCTTTCGTTGACGAAGGAGTTACCCTTAAGAGAATGAGACCCGCACCACAGGGTAGAGGATATCGTATCCGCAAGCGTGCCAACCACATTTCACTTTATGTGGACACAAAGGCCGTTTCACAGAACACTAACGACAATCAGGAGTAAGACATGGGACAGAAAGTTAATCCAGTTAGCAACCGTTTGGGTATTATCAGAGGTTGGGATTCCAGTTGGTTCGGCAAATATGACGAACGTCTGGTTGAGGATTCTGAAATCCGTAAGTATCTGAATGCCCGTCTGGCAAAAGCCAGTCTCTCCCGTATTGTCATTGAGCGTACTCTCAAACTCGTTACCATTACCGTATGCACAGCCCGTCCAGGTCTGATTATCGGTAAGAACGGCAGCGAAGTTGACAAGCTCAAGGAAGAACTCAAGAAAATCACTGACAAGGAAATCCAGATCAATATCTTCGAAGTCAAAAAGCCGGAACTGGATGCAGTTATCGTTGCAAACAACATAGCACGTCAGGTTGAAGGTAAGATTGCATATCGTCGTGCTATCAAGATGGCCATAGCAAATACCATGAGAATGGGTGCTGAGGGTATCAAGGTTCAGATTGCCGGTCGTTTGAACGGAGCTGAAATTGCACGTTCTGAAATGTATAAGGAAGGTCGTACTCCTTTGCATACTTTCCGCGCAGATATTGATTACTGCCAGGTTGGTGCCATTACAAAGGTCGGCGTTCACGGAATCAAGGTATGGATCTGCCGTGGAGAGGTTTATGGAAAGAAGGATTTGTCACCCAACTTCACTCAGTCGAAGGAAACTGGTCGTGGCAACGAGCGTGGAGGAAAACCTTTCAACAAAAAGAGAAATAGAAGCAATCGTTGATTGCAATTCGTAAAATTTGAAACAGTAATATAGAATTATGTTACAGCCTAAAAGGACAAAATACAGAAGAATGCAGAATGGCCGCAGCAAGGGCAACGCTATGCGTGGCAACCAGCTTGCTTTCGGCTCTTTTGGCATCAAGTCTCTTGATACCACCTGGATTACAGGTCGGCAGATTGAGGCAGCTCGTGTAGCCGTAACACGTTACATGCAGCGTCAGGGTCAGATCTGGATTAGGATCTTCCCGGACAAACCAATCACAAAGAAGCCTTTGGATGTACGTATGGGTAAAGGTAAGGGTGACGTTGAAGGTTACGTATTCCCAATCACTCCCGGCCGTATCATCATTGAAGCAGACGGTGTACCATTTGCAATTGCCAAGGAAGCTCTCCGTCTTGCTGCTCAGAAATTGCCTGTCACAACAAAATTTGTTGTAAGGCGTGACTATGATTTTAAGAACGAACAATAATCAAACCTTTCATTATGAAGAATTCTGAAATCAAGGAGTTGACAACTCAGGAGCTGCAGGAGCGCATAGAAGCCGAATCAGCCAACTACACCGTGATGGGTTTGAATCATGCTATTTCTCCACTGGAGAATCCTTCTCAGATTGCCAAGCTTCGCAGGACAATCGCCAGAATGAAGACAGAGTTGAGAAGTAGAGAACTTAACAAGTAAAATAAAGGTTCTATGAATGATAGAAATTTGCGCAAGGAGCGCCAGGGTGTCGTTATCAGCGACAAGATGGACAAGACTGTTGTAGTTCTGTCCGTCTTCAAGGAGAAGCACCCTATTTATGGCAAGTTCGTCAGAAAGACGAAAAAGTACCATGTTCATGACGAGAACAATGAATGCGGAATAGGTGATACCGTTCGTATTATGGAAACCCGTCCTCTGAGCAAGACTAAGAGATGGAGATTAAAGGAAATCGTTGAAAAGGCTAAGTAATCATGATACAGACAGAATCAAGACTCACAGTATGTGACAACAGCGGCGCCAAGGAGTGCCTCTGCATTCGTGTGCTTGGTGGTACCAAGAAGCGTTATGCTACGGTTGGCGACACCATCGTGGTTACAGTAAAGAGCGTTATCCCTTCAAGTGATATGAAGAAGGGTACCGTTTCTAAGGCTTTGGTTGTTCGTACAAAGAAGGAGATACGTCGTGCAGACGGTTCATATATCCGCTTTGACGACAATGCTTGCGTGCTCCTTGCAAATACAGGTGAAATCAAGGGTAGCCGCATCTTCGGTCCTGTTGCACGTGAACTTCGTGCCGTGAACATGAAGGTCGTTTCCTTGGCTCCTGAAGTACTTTAATTACAAAAAAAGTAAGAGTAATGAGTAAGTTACATATCAAGAAGAACGACACCGTTTTCGTCAATGCTGGCGAAGACAAGGGCAAGACTGGCAAAGTCTTGAAGGTGTTCGTCAAAGAACAGAGGGCTATCGTTGAGGGCGTTAATTTCGTCTCAAAGAATACCAAGCCAAGCGCCAAGAATCCTCAGGGTGGCATCATCAAGCAGGAGGCGCCTATTCATATTTCAAATCTTAACCCAGTAGATCCCAAGACCGGTGCTCCAACTCGCGTTGGCCGTGCTAAGAATGCTGAGGGTAAGTCAGTACGAATTGCAAAGAAATCAGGAGAGGAGATTAAGTAATGAGCACTACTGCAAATCTTAAGAAAGAGTATGCCGAGCGTATCGCTCCAGCACTTAAGGAGAAATTCCAGTATTCTTCTTCAATGCAGATTCCTGTCCTGAAGAAGATTGTCATCAATCAGGGCCTTGGCAAGCTTGCTATCGCCGACAAGAAGATTATTGATACAGCAATTGCAGAATTGACTGCTATTACCGGTCAGAAGGCCGTTGCTACAGTATCAAAGAAGGATATAGCAAATTTCAAGCTTCGTAAGAAGATGCCTATCGGCGTAATGGTTACACTTCGTCGTGAGCGCATGTATGAGTTCCTTGAAAGACTTGTCCGTGTAGCTCTTCCACGTATCCGTGACTTCAAGGGTATTGAAAGCAAGTTTGACGGTATGGGTAATTATTCTCTGGGTATCCAGGAACAGATTATCTTCCCGGAAATCAACATCGACAGCATTACAAACATACTTGGTATGAACATCACTTTCGTTACTTCAGCTAAGACTGATGAAGAAGGTTATGCTCTTCTCAAGGAGTTCGGTCTGCCGTTCAAGAATGAAAACAAATAAGTAAGACATGGCAAAAGAATCAATGAAGGCTCGCGAAGTAAAGCGTGCCAAGATGGCTGCCAAGTACGCCAACAAGCGTGCCGCCCTCAAGGAAATAGTTCGCAAGGGTAACGAAGATCCGATTGCTGCCTATGAGGCTGCTCAGAAGCTGCAGGATCTGCCTTACAATGCAAATCCAATCCGTCAGCACAATCGCTGCAAACTGACTGGACGTCCAAAGGGTTATATGCGCCTGTTCGGTCTTTCAAGAATCCAGTTCCGTGAGATGGCATCTCAGGGTCTGATTCCTGGAGTACGCAAGGCTAGCTGGTAATACATGACTAGTGAGTGTTAATTAAATATTGTCAGGAAGTCCTGATCAATTTAAAACAGTTTTTTATGACAGATCCTATTGCAGATTATCTGACGAGGCTGCGCAATGCCATTCAGGCAAAGCACAAGGTAGTTGAAATACCTGCCTCAAATCTCAAGAAAGAGATCACCAAGATCCTTTTTGAGAAGGGTTACATCTTGAACTACAAGTTCGTGGAAGATGGACCTCAGGGTACCATAAAGGTCGCCCTCAAGTACGATCCGGCCAGCAAGGCTTGCGCTATCAGGAAACTCGAGAGAATTTCTTCTCCTGGTTTGCGTCAGTACACAGGCTATCGTGAAATGCCGAGAGTAATCAATGGTTTGGGTATTGCTATTATATCCACATCAAAAGGTGTTATGACAGACAAGGAAGCCGCTCAGTACAAGATTGGCGGTGAAGTTCTTTGCTACGTCTATTAATAGAAGGAGATACTACTATGTCAAGAATTGGAAAACTGCCTATTCAGATTCCTGCTGGCGTAACAGTTACGTTTCAGGATGGCGTGGTCGCTGTGAAGGGCCCGAAAGGTTCTCTTTCACAGAGCATCGATCCTTCAATCAATGTGTCAATCGAGAATGGAGTCATCTCATTTGAAGAGAACTCTGAACTTCTTCAGGATAATCCAAAACAGCGTCATGCATTCCACGGATTGTATCGCGCTCTTGTCAACAACATGGTTGTTGGTGTTTCTGAAGGTTATAAAAAGGAACTTGAAGTTGTCGGTGTAGGTTATCGTGTTTCAAATCAGGGTAACGTCATCACATTTGAGCTCCTTCACTCTCATTCTATCGTTCTTGTTCTGCCTTCAGAAATTAAGGTTGAAACCAAGTCTGAAAGGAATAAGAATCCGCTCATTACCCTGGAGTCATGCGACAAGCAGCTTCTGGGCCAGGTATGTGCCAAGATCCGTACTTTCCGTAAGCCTGAACCTTATAAGGGTAAGGGTATCAAGTTCGTGGATGAAGTACTCCGTCGTAAGTCGGGTAAGTCAGCCGCTGCCAAGTAATTAACTTTTAAGAAGTAACATTATGTCAGCAAAAACAGAAAGACGAAATAAGATCAAGTTCCGCGTTCGCAATAAAATTTCGGGTACTACCGAGCGTCCGCGTATGAGCGTTTTCAGAAGCAACAAGCAGATCTACGTCCAGATTATTGATGATTTGAATGGCAAGACTCTTGCTGCAGCATCTTCACTGGGTATGGAAAAAATGTCCGGTAAGGAACAGGCTGCCAAGGTCGGTGAGCTTATTGCAAAGAATGCCAATGAAGCAGGTATTACCACAGTGGTGTTTGACCGCAACGGTTTCCTGTATCATGGAAGAGTTAAGGAATTGGCCGATGCAGCCCGCAAGGCCGGTCTCACATTTTAATAAACTGCGATTACTATGAACAATAAGGTTAAGGTTACAAATGATGTCGAGCTGAAAGACAGGCTCGTCGCAATCAACCGCGTAACTAAGGTTACAAAGGGTGGTCGTACGTTTAGCTTTGCTGCCATCGTTGTAGTTGGTGATGGCAATGGTATTATCGGTCTTGGTCTTGGTAAGGCCAGCGAAGTTACCGCAGCAATTGCAAAAGGTGTTGAAGCCGCAAAGAAGGAACTCATCCGTGTACCGGTTCTTAAAGGTACTATTCCTCATGAGCAGTCTGCACGTTATGATGGTGCAGAAGTATTCATGAAGCCTGCCGCTCCTGGTACTGGTGTCGTTGCCGGTGGTGCAATGCGTGCCGTTCTTGAAAGTGTTGGTATTACTGATGTGTTGTGCAAGTCAAAAGGCTCGTCCAACCCCCACAATCTTGTAAAGGCTACTCTCAAGGCTCTCTCAGAAATGCGCGATGCCAAGATGGTTGCTGCAAATCGTGGAATCAGTTTGAGTAAGGTATTTAACGGATAATGAGTTACAGATATGGCAACAATCAAGATCAAACAGACAAAGAGCCGCATCGGCGCTCCTATAGATCAGAGAAGAACTCTTGATGCTCTTGGACTCCGCAAGATGAACCGCGTGGTTGAGGTTGAGGATAATGCTTCCATCAGAGGCATGATCAACAAGGTATGCCACCTGGTAACCGTTATTGATTAACTTTAAAAAGAACGAATCATGAAGTTGAATACATTGAAACCGGCTGAAGGTTCAACCCAGTCACGTAAGAGAATTGGCCGTGGCCCAGGTTCAGGTCTGGGAGGCACTTCTACACGTGGTAGCAAGGGTGCCAAATCACGCTCAGGTTATGCAAGAAAAATTGGTTTTGAAGGAGGTCAGATGCCTCTGCAGCGTCTTGTCCCAAAATTTGGATTCAAGAACATCAACCATGTTGAGTACAAGGCTATAAATCTGGATATTATTCAGGCTCTTGCCGAGAAGAACAATCTTGAAAAGGTTTCCGTAGCTGATCTTCAGGCTGCCGGTTTCGTTTCTTCAAAGCAGCTTGTTAAGGTTCTGGGTAACGGCCAGCTTACAAAAAAGGTAGATGTTGAGGCAAATGCATTCTCTAAGACTGCTATTGCAGCAATTGAGTCTGTAGGTGGAACCGCAACAAAACTCTAATTATGGATAACAATCTTCTGAAATACATCATTATCGCCGCAGTTGTCATTCTTGTCGCCTATGTTGTTATCAAGAACTGGGAGACACTGAAGAACATCTCAAAGATTGAGGATTTGAGGAAAAGGATTCTTACTACAATATTATTCATTGCAGTATATCGTTTAGGTTCTCATATTCTCCTTCCCGGCGTTGATGCAGGTATGCTGACCAACTTGCGCAGCCAGACCGAGTCCGGCCTTCTGTCATTGTTGGATATGTTTTCAGGAGGTGCTTTCTCTAATGCTTCAATTTTTGCATTGGGCATTATGCCTTACATTTCCGCTTCTATTGTGCTGCAGTTGCTTACTATTGCAGTTCCAAGTTTTCAGAAGCTTCAGAAGGAAGGAGAAAGCGGCCGAATGAAAATAAACCAGTATACACGTTATCTCACATTAGCAATTCTTGTCCTGCAGGGTCCGTCTTACATCTGGAATCTTCTTAATCAGATGGGACCTGAATTTGTCAAGGCTATTCCTGTAGGAACAGGTACTTTTGTGATAACATCGACCATCATCCTTATGGCAGGCAGTTCATTTATCCTTTGGTTGGGTGAACGTATAACTGACCGCGGCATAGGTAACGGTATTTCATTCATCATCATGGTCGGCATCATTGCCCGCTTCCCATCGGCATTCATGCAGGAACTTACTTCACGCATGACTGTCAGTGGTGCAGGTGGCGGTGGCATGGTCATGTTCCTGTTTGAAATTATTGTTCTTCTGCTGGCTACTGCTGGAACAATCATGCTTGTCCAGGGTGTGCGTAAGGTTCCTGTCCAGTATGCAAAGCGTATTGAGGGTGGTCGTCAGGTTGGTGGTGCCCGTCAGTATATCCCATTGAAGGTGAATGCCGCTAATGTGATGCCTATTATATTTGCTCAGGCTATCATGTTCATTCCTCTGGCTTTCATTGGCAAAAGCGAGCCTTCCGGCTTTGCTCTTAAGTTAATGGATACAGATGGTTGGGTATACAATGTCATTTATGCAGTGCTTATCATTGCCTTTACAATCTTCTACACGGCTGTTACTGTCAATCCTCAGCAAATGGCCGATGATTTGAAGCGTAACAACGGTTTTATTCCTGGTGTCAAGCCGGGCAAACCAACCGCTGATTATATAGACACTGTTATGTCACGCATTACTTGGCCTGGAGCACTCTTCCTTACTATTGTTGCAATCTTGCCTGCTTTTGCCCGACTCTTCGGCGTAAACCAGCAGTTTGGACAGTTCTTTGGAGGAACATCACTCATCATTCTTGTCGGAGTGGTTCTTGACACTTTACAGCAAGTGGAAAGTCACCTTTTGATGCGTCATTATGACGGTCTGCTTAAGACTGGACGTATCAAAGGCCGTTCAGGTTTGAATGCCTATTGATTATTGAAATGATTTTTCTTAAGACCGAAGAAGAAATAGCGCTGATGCGGGCTGCCAATCAGTTGGTTGGCAAAACCCTTGGTGAAGTTGCCAAGCTTATAAAACCTGGTGTGACCACCAATGAACTGACGCGTGTCGCCGAGGAATTCATCCGCGATAACGGAGCTATACCTACTTTTAAGGGATACCCGAATCAGGATAATGTTCCTTTCCCAGCGGCTCTTTGTACATCGGTCAATGAAATGGTAGTACACGGAATTCCGAACGATGAGCCTTTGAAGGAAGGTGACATCGTTTCGGTTGACTGTGGTACGCTCCTCAATGGTTACAACGGTGATTCTGCTTATACTTTTTGTGTAGGTGAAGTCTCTCCTGAAGTTCGCAACCTATTGAAGGTTACTAAGGAGTCTCTTTATCTTGGAATAGAGCAGGCTGTTGCCGGGAAACGTCTGGGTGATATCGGATATGCCGTACAGACTTATTGCGAGAACCATGGATATGGTGTAGTAAGAGAGTTCGTAGGACATGGTATCGGACGTGAAATGCATGAGGATCCATGCGTTCCTAATTATGGGAAACGCGGCTATGGCACACAACTTAAAAAAGGTATGTGTCTGGCAATCGAACCCATGATTACTATGGGAAGCAGACAGATTCAGATGGACAGAGATGGTTGGGGTGTCAGAACCCGCGATCATAAGCCTGCAGCTCATTTTGAACATACGGTTGCCGTATATCAGGGTAAGGCTGAAATTTTGTCGTCATTTGACTTTATTGCACAGGTTTTAGGAGATAAAGAATTTTAATATGGCTAAACAATCCGCAATTGAACAGGATGGAACAATTGTTGAGGCTTTGTCCAACGCAATGTTCCGTATCCAGCTGGAGAACGGACACGAGATTACCGGTCATATATCCGGTAAGATGAGAATGCATTTCATTAAAATCCTGCCAGGAGACAAGGTCAAAGTGGAAATGTCACCGTATGACCTTACTAAAGGCAGAATCGTATTCAGGTACAAATAAAAAACTAAGAATATGAAAGTAAGAGTTTCACTCAAAAAACGTACAGCCGACTGCAAGATTGTTCGTCGCAAGGGACGTTTGTATTTAATCAACAAGAAGAATCCCAAGATGAAAATGCGTCAGGGATAAACTTTAGGTAAACAAACTAACAATTATATGGCAATAAGAATCGCTGGAGTTGACATCCCGCAGAACAAGAGGGGTGAAATCGCGTTAACCTACATTTTTGGTATAGGTCGCAGCAGCGCAGCCAAAATTTTGGCTAAGGCTGGTGTGGATAAAGACATCAAAGCTCAGGATTGGACTGATGATATGGCAGCCCGTATCCGTGAGGTCATTGGTGCAGAGTATAAGGTAGAGGGCGACCTCCGCAGTGAGGTTCAGCTGAATATCAAGCGTCTGATGGATATTGGTTGCTATCGCGGTATCCGTCACCGTAACGGACTTCCTGTACGTGGTCAGAGCACAAAGAACAACGCACGTACACGTAAGGGTCGTAAGAAGACTGTTGCTAATAAGAAAAAGGCTACTAAATAATTGAACTATGGCAAAGAAAACAGTTGCAGCTAAGAAGAGAAATGTGAAGGTCGATGCAATGGGACAGTTGCACGTACATTCATCCTTCAACAACATCATTGTTACTCTTGCAAACAGTGAAGGTCAGGTTATTTCCTGGTCATCAGCGGGCAAGATGGGTTTCCGTGGTTCAAAGAAGAACACTCCGTATGCAGCCCAGATGGCGGCAGAGGATTGCTCAAAGGTGGCTTTTGATCTTGGCCTTAGAAAGGTCAAGGCATATGTCAAAGGTCCGGGAAATGGCCGTGAATCTGCCATTCGTGCCGTGCATGGTGCCGGTATTGAAGTTGTCGAGATTATTGACGTGACACCGCTGCCACATAATGGCTGCCGTCCACCGAAGAGAAGAAGAGTTTAATTTTGAATTAACGAAGAATTATGGCTAGATATACTGGACCTAAAACACGCATCGCACGTAAGTTCGGCGAAGCAATTTTTGGAGCTGACAAGTCTTTCGAGAAGAGAAAGTATGCTCCCGGTCAGCACGGTAACAACCGTCGCCGCAAACAATCAGAATATGGTGTCATGCTTGCTGAAAAACAGAAAGCAAAATACACTTACGGCGTATTGGAAAATCAGTTCCGTAACATGTTTGACAAAGCTTCAAGAGACAGCGGTATTACTGGTGTCAACCTGTTGCAGATGCTTGAATCTCGTCTTGACAACGTAGCATTCCGTCTTGGACTCGCTCCTACTAGGGCCGCTGCACGCCAGTTGGTCAATCACAAGCACATAACTGTTGACGGTAAGGTTTTGAACATTCCTTCTTATCAGGTTAAGCCTGGTCAGATTGTTGCAGTACGTGAACGTTCAAAGTCTCTCGAAGTCATTGCAGACTCTCTTGCCGGTTTCAATCATGCAAAATATCCTTGGATAGAATGGGATGAGCAGGCAAAGGCTGGTAAGTTCCTTCACAAGCCTGAAAGGGAAGATATTCCAGAGAATATCAAGGAGCAGTTGATTGTTGAATTGTATTCAAAATAAAAAATAAAGGGTAAATGGCAATATTAGCATTTCAGAAACCTGAAAAGGTTATAATGGTAGAGTCCGATCCTAAGTATGGAAAGTTTGAATTCCGTCCTTTGGAGCCGGGTTTCGGTATAACCATTGGAAACGCTCTTCGTCGAATCCTTCTCTCTACTCTTGAGGGTTTTGCCATCAATACCATCAAGATAGAGGGCGTCGAGCATGAATTTGCCACCATTCCAGGTGTTAAGGAAGATGTTACCAACATAATCCTTAACCTGAAGCAGGTGCGTTTCAAGCAGATTGTGGAAGATTCAGAGAACGAGAAAGTCAGTATCAAAGTTGAGAATACTACTGAATTTACAGCCGGTGATATTGGCAAGTGCTTGAATGGGTTTGAAGTGTTGAATCCTGAACTCATTATTTGCCATCTCGATCAGAAAGCTTCCATGCAGATTGAGCTTACCATCAATAAGGGTCGTGGATATATTCCTGCAGATGAGAACAAGGAATTCTGTGTGGAGGTAAATCAGATTCCTATTGATTCAATCTACACCCCGATACGCAATGTCAAGTATGTTGTAGAACCTTTCCGTGTCGAACAGAAAACAGACTATGACAAACTTATTCTTGAGATTACTACTGACGGATCTATTCATCCTAAAGATGCTCTCAAGGAGGCAGCAAAGATTCTTATTTATCATTTCATGCTTTTCTCGGATGACAAGATCACCATTGAGAACTCTGATATGGATGATAATGAAGAGTTTGATGAGGAAGTGCTGCACATGCGTCAGCTTCTCAAAACCAAGTTGTGCGACATGAACCTTTCTGTTCGTGCTTTGAATTGTCTCAAGGCTGCCGATGTGGATACGCTCGGCGATCTTGTCCAGTTCAACAAAACGGATTTGCTCAAGTTCCGCAATTTCGGAAAGAAGTCACTTACTGAATTGGACGATTTGCTGGAGAGCCTGAACCTTTCGTTTGGAACCGACATATCGAGGTATAAATTAGACAAAGACTAAGCAATGAGACATAATAAGAAATTTAATCACCTGAGCCGCAAAGCTGCTCACAGGGATGCAATGTTGGCCAATATGACCATTTCTCTTATAATGCAGAAGAGAATTGAGACGACTTTGGCTAAGGCTAAGGCTCTGCGTGTATATGCTGAACCTATTATCAATCGCGCAAAGAAGGATGACACCAGTTCGCGCCGTGTCGTATTCGGCTATCTTCAGAATAAGGAAGCTGTAACGGAACTCTTCAAGGAAATCTCACAGAAGATTGCTGATCGTCCGGGAGGTTATCTCCGCATTATCAAGTTGGGTATCCGTAAGAGCGATGCAACTGAGATGGCTTTCATCGAATTTGTTGATTACGATGAGAACATGGCGAAAGCCACCAAAAAGGCTGCCAAGACTCGTCGTTCACGCAAACCGGCAGCTAAAGCCGCTGAGGTACAGACTGAAGCTCAAGCTGAGGCTCCGGCAGCTGAAACTCCAGCAGCAGAATAATCTAATCAATTATTCATACAAGGGCAGGATGAACATTTTCACCTGCCCTTTTTTTGTGCAATGTTTGTTTTTTGCCATTGTTTTTCTCCTATAATTTAATCGCTGTTTGGTATACCGTGTAAACCGTTTCTGACGCATATTCTGCTATTGTGATATAAATCAATGAGGTATATTTATTAACACAAAAAAGGCGTAAA
>JAKSIQ010000040.1 GCA_024398755.1 Bacteroidaceae bacterium
GGTTCATTACAGAGTCAAGATAGGCCTGTTCGTCCTGGCTCTGTGCAGCAGCTTTTTCGATGCTGCGGGTTCTGAATGTAAAGGAGAGATAGAACAGACAGATAACTGTCAGAGCTATGGCAAACACCTTTACGAATCCTTTGTTCTGCATAGTTTGATGATTATTGATTATTATAAATTTTCCGCGTATAAAATACAAGAGTGCAAATATAGGAAAATTTTCACTTTCCCATATCTGCAAGCGGTGTTTTTTCAGTCATTGACGGTGAACGTGGCGACAATGGGATAATGGTCGCTCAGTCCGCATCCGCGGTCAATGCGGCAGCTTGCAGGTTTTAAAAGACTGTTGCAGAAAACATGGTCTATGCGGTAGTAGAGATGATGCCTGTTGTATGATACGCCAGGCCCGTTTCCGGTTTTTATGTAACAGTCAGTGAAGTGGCGGTAAAACCTGTGATGCGTGTATGATAGAGGCGAATCGTTGAAGTCGCCTGCAATGATGACCTTTCCTGGCGTCCTGACTGCTATTCCAGCTATTGTCTCTGCCTGTTTCGCACGTATGGATGTTGAATTGAGCAGCTTGCGCAGAACGCGTTTCCCGCCTTCTATGACATCATTCTGGTGAGCGGCTTCGAAATCATTCGGATCAAGGTGGTTCGATTGGAAGTGGCAGTTGAATACGGTAATCGTATCAGCTCCGACAAGTATTTTCATGATCATGCATCTGTTGCCGTTGACATCATCAAAATTTACAATCTCGTGGCTGATGATGGGATATCGGGAAAGACATGCCAACCCTTCGCGGTTTACGGAGACGTTGTACGGATATGTCTTGCTTATGATTTTGTCTTTTCCTGCTTCATTTATAACGGACTGATTGGCTTCCTGATAGCAGATGATGTCGGCTCCCAGCGAACAGGAATATTGGAGCACTTCGTTATTTGAGGAAAAGTCATTCGTATTGTATGCCCCGAAATAATGCGTGTTATATGAGACCAGTGTAATGTCAGCATCAGTGCCGGTTTTCCCAATATGAAAAGGACAGACATTGAATGCAGGAACTATTGTGACCATTGCGAAAAACAGGGGCAGCAGGGCATATTTGCTTCTGATGACGGTCCATATGATGAGGAACACCAGATTGATGCAGAACAGTATGGGGAATGCCAGTCCTGAAAGTGACAGCAGCGGCAGACCTCCAACCGGAGGCAGCAGAGACAAGTATGCGCTTGTTGCCAGCAGAACTCCGAAAACGAAATTGATTGCCAGTATCGGATAGGCGAAGATTTTGCCAAGCAACGTCAATGGCCTTTTCACTTTCCTTTTTTTAGCCATGTGTCCAGAAAGATGAAAAATTTGGTGATTGGCGCGGTTATGTCTTTGCCTTTCCATATCTGCCTCTGGAAGAACCATCCTGTTGCTGCTGCCGCAAGGTGCGCGATGTCGCTTGCCGGAGTTACTCTGGGCAGCATTGAAATGTCAGCGAGTCCGAGCGCCAGAACTATCCATTTTATTTTTACATGTCCCAGAAGCGGAATGTTTTCCGTCTTGTCAGGCTGCTGGAATACCAATGATGTTCCTATGGCAAGTACCGATGCTGAAGCGAGAGGAATGGATTGTGGCCAGTCCTTGCCCTGAATTCCGGGTATCAGATTCATGATGACAAGCGCTGCCATTGCTGAAAACGCCCCCAACATGTACAGGCCTCTCAAAGTATTGCTTGTACCCATGGAAAGGAACAGGCTTCCGAGCCAGTACAACGTGATCATATTGAACAGCAGATGCCAGAGACCCCAGCTTGTGAATGGGGCGGTCAGAACAGTCCAGGGCCTGAATGGAATGTTGTCGGGATTCCATTGGAACTGAGTGATGACGGCTCCGGTAAGACTGCTGTCGGTGAAATTGAGTATGGCGTCTGAAAGCAGGGCGACAATGTAAACCGCGCAATTGATTATGACGAGGCGGTTGAGCATGCTCTCGTCATATTTGCTTTTGACAATATCAAACAGATGCATTACCAGGTGAACTCAATGTGGTTGTCGTTTTCGCGCCGTTCCTTCCTGCGCCAGTACAGGATGATAAGGAAACCTGCCAGCATACCTCCAAGATGGGCAAAGTGGGCAACATTGTCGGCAGCGCTGTTTCTGAGTCCCAACCCAAGTTCCAGAACGATGTAAGCTATGACAAGCCATTTGGCTTTGATTGGGAATGGAAATGGGATTATGAACAGTTCGTTGTTCGGGAAAGTCATTCCGTAACCCAGAAGAATTCCGTAGACTGCGCCTGAAGCTCCGACTGTCAGAATAGTATCCAGATATGCTCCCATAGGGACGGTCAGTCCTCCGACAATGACCTTTGCGTAAGGCGCCAGAGCTATTTCATAATGAATGAACTGGCAAAGTTCCTGTGAAAGGGCGGCTCCAAGTCCGCAGATGATGTAGAATTGCAGGAAACGCCCCGAACCCCATGTGACTTCCATTACACGCCCGAACATCCAAAGCGCGAACATATTGAAGAAGATGTGCTCGAAACCGTCATGAAGAAACATGTATGTGACGGGCTGCCATATTCTGAATGATGGGGCCATGAAGAAATGAAGACCGAAGATGTTCTCAAGATTCAGTCCGTATTTTTTTAGTGCCATGGTACCCATCCAGCACAGGATGTTTATGACAAGCAGGTTTTTCGTTACCGGCGGCATTTTGTCCATAACTTCATAAATGAGGTATCGGGAGGCAAAATTAGCCATTTTTTCAGTAACTTTGCAGTCCACAAACCAAATATATGAAAATAGAGTCATTGATAGCCCGGATGACTGTGGATGCAGTCATGGCGTTGTACGGCCAGAACATTGAAGCCGGTCAGGTGCAGGTTCAGAAGACCAAGAAGGAGTTTGAAGGCAATCTCACGGTTGTAGTGTTCCCGTTTTTGAAAATGTCACACAAGGGTCCGGAGCAGACTGCGGAAGAGATAGGACAGTGGCTGCAGGATAATGTGGAAGCGGTCAGTTCGTTCAACGTGATAAAAGGCTTCCTGAATATTGTCATTTCAGACTCGGTGTGGCTTGAGATGCTTTCTCAGATAAATGCCGATGCGGATTTCGGAATGAAAAAGGCTACAGAAGAGTCACCGCTGGTAATGATAGAATACTCTTCGCCTAACACCAACAAGCCTCTTCATCTGGGGCATGTACGCAACAATCTGCTTGGCGGCGCTTTGGCAAATATCATGACAGCCAACGGCTTCCGTGTCGTGAAGACAAATATTGTCAATGACCGCGGCATCCACATCTGCAAGTCCATGCTCGCATGGCTCAAGTGGGGCAACGGGGCAACGCCTGAATCGACCGGAAAAAAGGGTGATCATCTGATAGGTGACTACTATGTGGAGTTTGACAAGCACTTCCGTGCCGAAGTCAAGAGCCTGCTGCCTGCCGATTATGACCAACTTGACGAAAAAGCGCAGGAAGAGGCAAAGTCCAAGGCCGAGAAGGAATCTCCGCTCATGCAGGAGGCTCACGACATGCTGGTAAAATGGGAAGCCGGTGATTCTGAGGTCCGTGCCCTTTGGGAGAAGATGAACAGCTGGGTATATGCCGGATTCGATGAGACCTACCGCCGCCTTGGCGTAAGCTTCGATAAGATATATTACGAGTCTCAGACCTACCTGGAAGGCAAGTCGAAGGTCATGGAAGGTCTGGAAAAGGGCCTGTTCTTCCGCAAGGAGGACGGTTCAGTCTGGGCCGACCTCACAGAGAACGGACTGGACCAGAAGCTGCTTCTGCGCAGCGACGGCACATCGGTCTACATGACCCAGGACATTGGAACCGCCAAACTGCGTTTCCAGGATTTCCCGATTGACCGCATGATTTACGTTGTCGGAAACGAACAGAACTACCATTTCCAGGTGCTGTCAATACTGCTTGACCGTCTGGGATTCAAGTGGGGAAAAGATCTGGTGCACTTCTCTTACGGCATGGTCGAATTGCCGGAGGGCAAGATGAAGAGCCGCGAAGGCACGGTGGTCGATGCCGATGACCTGATGGACGAGATGATAGAGACCGCACGCCAGACATCGGCCGAACTGGGCAAACTGGACGGCATGTCTGATGAAGAGGTTGATGAGATTATGCGTATTGTAGGTATGGGCGCCTTGAAGTACTTCATCCTGAAGGTTGATGCCCGCAAGAACATGACATTCAATCCTAAGGAATCCATAGACTTCAACGGCAATACCGGACCATTCATCCAGTATACGTACGCAAGAATCCGTTCAATCATGAGAAAAGCCGATGCTGAGGGACTGAAATGTTCCGAAGTTCCTTCAATGGCTGCTATCTCAGAGAAGGAGACAGGACTGGTACAGATGCTGAATTCATTCCCCGATGTGGTGTCACAGGCTGCCGTCGATTACAATCCTTCTGTCATAGCGAACTACTGTTACGATCTTGCCAAGGAATTCAACCAGTTCTATCATGATTTCAGCATAATGCACGAGCCTGACCTGACTCTCAAGTCAATGCGTCTTGTGCTTGCCTCATGTGTCGGCAAGGTGCTCAGAAACGGAATGGGACTGCTCGGCATTGAGATGCCGGAACGCATGTAATT
Organism: Bacteroidaceae bacterium; assembly: GCA_024398755.1. Taxonomy (GTDB): domain Bacteria; phylum Bacteroidota; class Bacteroidia; order Bacteroidales; family Bacteroidaceae; genus Colenecus. The sequence goes on from JAKSIQ010000040.1 coordinate 4,608, forward strand.
CCAAATACTTTATTGTATGGTCGGCAGCAGATACTATGTGGTTTGGATAGGACAGACTCCCGGGGTCTACGACTCCTGGGAACTGTGCAAGCTCATGGTTGAAGGCTGGAAAGGGGCGGTTTACAAGGGATTTGACAGCCGCGAGGAAGCTGAAAGGGCTTTCCTGCTCCCGCCTGACAGTTTCATTGAAAAAAAGAAACCTGCCGGAAGAAAGAAAAAAGAACCGAAACCTCTGCCGGCACAGGTCTGCCGTCAGGCTCTTGCTGTCGATGCGGCCTGCAGCGGCAATCCCGGCCAGATGGAATACCGTGCCGTATATCTTGGAGATATGGAGGAAAAATTCCATTTCGGGCCTGTTCTGGGAACCAACAATATCGGGGAATTTCTTGCCATTGTGCATGCTCTGGCTCTCTTGAAGAGCCGTGGGCTTGACTGGCCGGTATACAGCGACAGCCGGAATGCCATAGGCTGGGTCAGACAGAAACAGTGCAGGAGCAAACTGGAACGTAATGAAATGACCGCTCAGGTGTACGAACGCATTGAAAGTGCGGAACGATGGCTTAAGGAAAATCATTATTCGAATCCGGTCATAAAGTGGGAGACCTCAGAGTGGGGCGAGATTCCCGCAGACTTCGGACGCAAATGAAATGAAGAATACGGAATTCAAAATGGGAACATTCGGTATGCTGGTGCGGCATTATCTGTCGCTTGTCATACTTTTCATACTGGAGAAGCCTCTTTTCATGCTGTATGCGGGAGGCATATCCGGAGGGTATGGTGCAGGACAGTGGCTGCAGGTTATGATTCATGGTGTTGGAATAGATACGTCGGTAGCTGCGTATCTGACATTGCTGCCTGTCATTGCCGCCGTATTGTCAATCATATGGGAATCTTTTCCGATAAGGACAGTAATGAAAGCGTATGACGGTATTGTTTCCGTCCTGCTGTCACTGATATTCATAGGCGATGCTGCGCTTTATCCGTTCTGGGGATACAAACTGGACGCATCGGTCCTGTTCTATCTGAAGACCCCAAAAGAAGCTCTGGCCAGTGTACAGCCTGTCATGGCTATTCTCGGAATACTGCTTGTGGTGTTTGTGGCGTGGCTTTTCTTCAGATACCTTGTGCTGTCTCTGTCCGGTCTGACAATGGAAAACCGCCCGGCAGGAAGAAAAGCTCTTCGTGCTTCAGGCACATTCCTGCTTCTGCTACCGCTGTTCCTGGCTATTCGCGGCGGCGTAAGTGAGTCTACCATGAACGTGGGGCATGCCTACTTTTCAAAAGACAGTTTCCTGAACCATTCGGCAGTGAATCCGGCATTCAGTCTGATAAGTTCGCTGAGCAAGACCGATGACTATTCGAAGTGGTATGAATATTTTGACGAAGAGGAGCGCAGTCAGTTGGCTGACAGTCTGTTCATTCTGAAACCCGCAGAATGTGAGCGCCTGCTCCGTGTTTCAAAGCCTGATATTCTTCTTGTCATTCTGGAAGGTTTCGGCGCTGATTTCATTGGCGGGCTGGGCGGCATGGAACAGGTTTCGCGGAATTTTGACAGAATTTCAGCGGAAGGCATATCTTTTGATTCATGTTATGCAGGCAGCTACAGAACAGATCGCGGGCTGGTGTGTCTTGTCAACGGTTTCCCTGGCCTTCCAACCGTTTCTGTAATGAAAATGCCTGTGAAATGCTCAAGGCTGCCGTCTATTCCGCGAGCACTGTCAGATGAAGGATATACCTGTGATTTCATTTATGGTGGAGATATCAATTTCACCAACATGAACAGCTGGCTTTTCGGTGCAGGATATTCAAAAGTCATTTCCAGCATCGATTTCAGTGTGCATGACAGACATGGCAGCGCATGGGGAGCCAATGACGACGTTGTCTTTTCACGCGTCCTGCATGAAATATCAAAACGTGACATGTCAGAAGAACCGTGGTTTACCACAGTGCTGAGCCTGAGCAGTCATGAACCGTTTGAAGTTCCGTACAACGGACTTCCCGACATGATACCCAATGCGTTCGCGTTCACGGACAGCTGTCTGGGCTCCATGATTGACAGCCTGCGCGTCAGTCCGCAATGGGATAATCTGCTTGTTGTAATTACAGCTGACCATGGATTCCGATATCCGCCAGAAGGTCATGCCCAGGCAGCCCATGTCCATCATATACCGTTTGTGCTGACGGGAGGAGCGGTTTCATGCGGCGGCAAACGATATGGCATGATAATGAACCAGACCGATATAGCGGCAACTCTGCTTGAACAGCTGGGTGTTGACCATTCCGATTTCAGATATGGCCGGAATGTTCTTTCGCAAGGATATGACAATCCTTTTGCGTTCTATACCTTCAACAACGGATTCGGCTATATTGACAATGACGGTTATGTCCTGTTCGATGCCAATGCCGGGATTCCCGTTGAAACGGATGGCAATGACAGCACCGTACGCTTACGGCACGGGAAGGCTCTTCTACAGTCATTGCATGATAATCTTAGTGACTTGTGATTGTTCGGAATCATTCCTTTTCGTCGTCTCTCCTGCTTGATTTGAGACTGTTTTTCAGCCATGACTGGTAACCGTCCCATGTGCGTTTCCACCTGTTGTGTGTCCATAGCCAGAGGAAAGGACTTTCCCTGATGTTGTCTTCGAGCAGTCTGACGTATGTGTCAGTAACAACACCCTTGTCCAGATTTGAGGTGCTGTCAAACATGGGAACAATTCTTAGTACATAGTGACCACGACGTTCAAGGCTGATATGGCCGTAGCAGACGGACAGATCCATTTTCCTGGCCAGTTCCTCGCCACCGGTCAGGAATGATGTCCTGTGGTTCAGGAAATTGCCCCAATAATGCATGTCCCACCATAACGGAGCCTGGTCAGATATCAGTCCTACGATAAACTGTCTGTTATCCCGCCTGTATTCCAGCAGTCTGCGGTAAACGTGTTTCAATGGAATGCTTGTGGCTCCGAATTGTCCTCGTATTCTGAACATCAGGTCATTGACGATACCATTCTGCAGAGGATGGTAGACCTGACAGCATTCAACTTTGTCGGACGTTACGTATGCTGGAAGTGATGAAATCCATTCCCAATTGCCAATATGTCCCAGATACATGATCATGGAACGTCCTTTGGCAAATTCAGAGTTGATGTATTCGGCTCCCTCAATGCGCAGATGACGTTTTATCCATCTGCTTCCCATTGATGCGGTCTTGAATGTTTCAAACAGCAGATTCAGAAACTGGAAATAGAAACGTCGCTCAATGGCGTGAAGTTCTTTGTCGGTCTTTTCCGGAAATGAGCCTTTCAGGTTTTTCCACACGACTTTGTGACGGTATCTGAGCGGCGGACATACGAACATTATCAGCCAGATGATGTCCGATATGAGGTAGTGGAAACATAAGGGAAGAAGCGACAGCAGCCAGATAAGGCCGTACAGAATGCCAGTTACAGTTTTTGTTAGAAAATTTTTCATTTCCCGTTGAACCTAGTCAGTGTCTGCTCAAGATTGCAGGTCAGTTTTATGAGCTGCCTGTTGTGAATGGGAGTATCGGGCGTGAAACAGAAGTCCCAGCAGAATGAGAGATCTACTGAACTGTCTTTGAACAGAGAATACTCCAGACCGGCTTTGCAAAAGAAGTCATGGTTGTAGAAAGGGTCTGAACGGTAAAAAACCATACCTGCCTCGCTGTCATTCAGGAAAGGCATCAGGGCTTTGCCGGAATAGACAGTGGAGTGGAACCCCAGATCTTTCCATGAAGCGTCAACATTTGCCAACAGCCCCATCGGTACATGCCAGTAGTCCTGAATACGGAGTCTCTGTATGTCCGCCAGAAGACCTATCTGCGTTTTGAGTCCGACCTGATCCGGCAGCCGGCTGCTCAAATCGAGCTGTATGTATGGATTCGCCTGAAACTGCTCGTAAATGAAATGGCCTTCTTCCTTCGGTTTGGCGAAATGGGTCATGGCAATGAACCATCCTGCGGAAAAGAGCTGTCCTTCTGAGCCGATGAAGCCGTCGGACACTATTCTGAACGCTTCACGCTGAGTCTGAGTCTGGCGTGAGAACCAGTTGCAATAGACTTCTGCCTGAATGGTCCCTTTTGAAAACTGGAAGGCTGTACCCTGGATGCATGATTCAAAAAAAGCAATGGAGTCGTAAAGCATGCAGTCAGGGAGTTGTCTCTGAAGCCTGCTTCTGGGAAAACTGCCGAACAAGGCGTCCCAATTCTCACTTTTATGGGTATAATACAATACGACACCAGGTTTTGGCTGCGACTTGGCTCCGAATTCCCAAATGCCCGATACACCTCCTGTAAGACGGCTGTTGCCGGAAACCAGTTCTATTTCAGGTATGAGGCGCATTCCGTAAATGGTTTGCGGAAGCATATCGTTCTTGTATTCCCTGTTGTCGAACAGTCCATCATATGACAGGCTCAATCCGATGTCTCCGGCATAGGCCTGAAGGGTCAGCGTAAACCAGATTAAGCAGATGGCTGTGCGTAAAGTTTGTTTCATGCGTGCAAATTTATTACCTTCGCGGGAGAATTCAAAACATAATTCCAAATCATAACCTTCATCAAGGATGAAAGACCTGTTCCGTTTCCTCAAGAGATTTGTCAGACCGTATAGGAAGAACCTTGTTGGCAGTGTCGTATTCAATTTGCTGTCTGCCGTTCTCAATGTCTTTTCTTTCGCATTCATTGTGCCCATTCTGGAAATACTGTTTAAAATCAATCAGAAAGTGTATGAGTTCATACCACTGACTTCCGATATGAACATGGACAGTATGGCAAAGGCCTTGAAGAACAATTTCTACGTCAGAATAACAGGTTTCATTGACACTTTCGGCGCACCTGACGCACTGCTGATACTTGGCCTGGTCCTGATTTTCCTGACTTTGCTGAAAACGGCCTGCTATTTCTGCTCTACCGCTGTGATGGTTCCGCTTCGTACCGGAATAGTACGTGATATCCGTACACAGATATATGACAAGGTCATCAGCCTGCCGATGGCATTCTTCTCAAAAGAGCGCAAAGGTGACATCATAGCCAGAGTGAGCGGCGATGTCGGGGAAATAGACAATTCAATTGCCCAGTCCCTTGACATGCTTATCAAGAACCCTATACTGATAATCGTCTATATGGGCACTCTGGTGACCATCAGCTGGCAGCTTACCATTTTCACAATACTTGTTGGACCGCTTATCATATGGGTTATGGGTACCATCGGCCGCAAGCTGAAAGCTTCATCACATATTGTACAGTCATACTGGAGCGATACTATGGCACAGCTGGAGGAGACTCTTGGCGGCTTGCGGATAATCAAGGCTTTTCTTGCCGAGGACAAGATGTCAAAGCGATATCTGGAAAAGAGCAACCAGCTTCGCAGGGCCACTAACCGTGTCACCATGCGTCAGGCATTGGCTCATCCTGTCAGTGAATTCATGGGTACAGCTCTGATTGTAATAGTCCTGTGGTATGGCGGCACTCTGATACTCAGTGATGAGGCATCAATCTCGGCAACCCAGTTCATTTATTATCTGACTATTCTGTACAGCGTCATCAACCCGATCAAGGATTTCTCCAAGGCCGGATATTCAATTCCGAAGGGTATGGCATCGGTCGAGAGAATTGACCGTATCCTTTTGGCCGAGAACAGTATCGTGAACAAGCAGGGTGCCATTGTCAAACGTGACATGGAGAAGGAAATCAGATATTCCGGAGTGTCTTTCTCGTATGAAGAGGGTCGTGAGGTCCTGCATGATATAGACCTGACCGTTCCACGCGGAAAGACAATAGCTCTGGTCGGCCAGTCCGGCTCCGGCAAGTCGACACTGGTTGATCTGCTTCCACGTTTTTATGATGTCTGCAAGGGCAGCATCACCATTGACGGAATAGACCTTCGTGAAATGAAGCTGGATTCCATCCGTGGCATGATGGGTAATGTGAATCAGGAGGCCATCCTGTTCAATGACAGTTTCTTCAACAACATTGCGTTCGGCGTGCCTGGAGCTACCCGTGAGCAGGTGGTCGAGGCTGCAAAGATTGCAAACGCCCATGACTTCATTATGGAAACGGAAAACGGCTATGACACCAATATCGGTGACCGCGGATGCCTGCTGTCAGGCGGACAGCGCCAGCGTATCAGCATAGCCCGCGCCATTCTTAAGAATCCTCCAATTCTCATTCTGGACGAGGCTACATCGGCCCTTGACACTGAATCGGAGCGTCTGGTGCAGGAAGCGCTTGAGCGCCTTATGAAGGATCGTACCACAATAGCCATCGCACATCGTCTGTCCACCATCAGAGGGGCCGATGAAATCTGCGTGATGCACGAGGGACGCATTGTGGAACGTGGCACACACGAGGAACTGATAGCTTTGGATGGCTATTACAAGAAACTGAATGATATGCAACAACTATAACACAAAAGATAAAAGCTATGGTGAAGATTGGAACTCCGCTTACAAAAGTGGCCAAGAAAGCACTCCTGTGCGGATCAGGAGAACTTGGCAAGGAAGTTACATTGGAACTTCAGCGCTATGGCGTTGAGGTAATAGCCTGCGACCGTTATGAGAATGCTCCTGCCATGCAGGTTGCACACCGTTCTCATGTATTGAATATGCTTGACGGACAGCGTCTTAGAGAGGTTATTGAACTTGAAAAGCCTGATCTGATTATTCCTGAAGTGGAGGCTATTGCCACTCCGACTCTCATTGAACTTGAAAAAGAAGGTTACAATGTCATTCCTACTGCCAATGCGGCTTTCCTTACCATGAACCGTAAGGGCATTCGTCAGCTGGCTGCTGAAAAGCTCGGACTTCCAACCTCAAAGTACCGCTTTGCAGCAACTCGTGAAGAGTTCGATGCAGCCATAAAGGAAATAGGTACTCCGTGTGTTGTAAAGCCTATCATGAGTTCATCGGGCCACGGACAGAGTGTCTGCAAAACTCCAGCCGATGCTGACAATTCATGGAAGATATCGCAGGAAGGCGGACGTGCCGGTGGAGGTGAAGTCATTGTAGAGGGTTTCGTTAAGTTCGATTATGAAATTACTCTTCTGACCGTACGTCACAGTGGTGGTACGACGTTCCTGAATCCTATAGGTCATCATCAGGTTGACGGCGACTACCGCGAGTCCTGGCAGGCCCAGCCAATGAGCGAAAAGGCTCTTGCTCAGGCTCAGGATATTGCCAAGAAAATTACAGATGCACTGGGAGGCTACGGAATCTTTGGTGTTGAAATGTTCATTGAAGGCGATAACGTGCTGTTCAGTGAGGTTTCTCCGCGTCCGCACGATACCGGTATGGTGACAATGATATCTCAGGATCTTTCCGAATTTGCCCTTCATGCCCGTGCAGTGCTCGGTCTGCCTATTCCAAAAGTGAATTTCTATGGCCCGAGCGCATCGAAGGCAATTGTAGTTGAAGGCGATGCTTCTGCTGTGGAATTCGAGAACCTTGATGAAGTCCTTTCAGAGTCTGATGTCCAGATACGCCTGTTCGGCAAACCGTTCGTTAAGGGTCACCGTCGTTTGGGAGTACTTCTGGCAAAGGATGAAACTGTAGAAAAGGCGTTGGCAAAGGTTGAGCGCGCATATGCCAAACTCAAATGGACTATTGTCAAATAAGAACCAGAGGCTTTGATGCCATGTGCTCCATATATTGTTGCACAATGGCTTTCAGCTGAGCCTCCATGGCTTCTTCAATTTCGGGATACCTGCCTTTGATGTTGTTCTCAAGGCGGGTATCTTTTTCATATTCGTAAGTGCCAAGCAGCTGGTTGCCGTCGAACTGTATCATCAGTCCGTTTCTGTAGAACATGTATATGCCGTTCTGGTAGTTCGCAGCCCATACATCCTGATCGGGGGTCTCCAACAGGTTCTGCCCGAATGCAACGATTGGCTTGTCATATCCCAGATAGCCCAATATGGTAGGAAGAATGTCTGACTGTTGGGCAAGACAATGCCGCTGGCCGACCAAACTGTCGCCGGGTGCATAGAAGATTATGGGGACTCTGAACTGGCCGAATGCGGACTGGTAGTCGGGATGCTCGGACAGGTTGGTGTGATCGGCGGTCAGCACGAACAGCGTGTTTTCAAACCACGGCTGACGACTGGCGTTTTCAAAGAATTCGCGCAGGGCATTGTCCGAATATCTGACAGTCTTGTAGATTGGCAGACCGCCTTCATCGGGCCATGTTCCGCGATACTTTTCCGGAATGTTGAAGGGGTTGTGCGAAGAGGCCGTGAACACCGATGCTACGAATGGTTCTCTGAATTCATTTATGCTGTCAGCCATGAACTGCAGGAACTCTTCATCCCAGACGGCCCACACTCCGTCAAAGTCACGGTCGCCGTTGAAACGTGAGTCACGGTTGAATTCGTAGCGGCCGTAGTAGTCATCGTAACCGATAAGGCGTGCGTAAGACTGGAATCCCATTGATTCATTGTCGGCGCCATGAAAGAATACGGAATGGTAGCCTTTGTCCTTCAGGTAGCCGGCAAGTCCTCCTACAGGCTTTGACATCATTGTGCCGGTCAGCATGAAATGGTCGTTCAACATCGGAATACCGGACAATATTGAAGGCATTGCGTCAATGCTCTTGCGCCCGTTGGCCATGGAGTACTCGAAATACAGGCTTCTCTCCATAAGCGAATCCAGAAATGGGGTGCAGTCATGGATTCCGGCGCGGCCGGGATTCATCTGCCCGATGTATTCCGCTCCGAAACTTTCAAGTATGAAGACCACCACATTCTTCGGTGTGAAGACTCTGCCGGAATCGGGTTCAATTACAGGGCTGTAAATGTTTTCAAGTTCCTGTCCGCTGAAATACTCCGGTATGTCCGTCGATGTGTGACCGATGCTGCGGATGGCGCAGAACGGTGTATTAAGGACGGCTGCAGCCTGTGATGTCGTGCTGACGTACTGGTAGGCGGTGCTCATTGCAATGGGCCGTATGCTTGTAGCGAACCCTCCTCGTATTCCGCATACGGATAGGGCAACCCCTGCGCACAACAGTATTGTGCGTATCAGGTAGTACTTCCATAATCTGTTGAATCTGACAACAACAGGAGTCTTTACAGCAAGACACATCAGTATGATGAGTACTGCTCCTGCAATGGCCAGATACCAGTTGCCGAGAATGTTGTCAATGAATATTTTCAGTATCTCGGATGTGCTCTCATCCTGAAACTCCGTAAATACGGAAAATGTGCTGCGGCAGCCTGTGTATGGGAAATAGATGGTATCGGCCAGATTTGCAACCGCTGCCAGGCATAATGATACCGTAAACAGAATTCTCAGAAAAACGAAGAAGCCTTTCCTTTCCTTGAAGTGGAAAGGGAAAAGCGTCAGCACGATATAAGGCAAGGTCAGGTACAGAATGCCTGCCGTGTCAAATTTGAGAGCGCCTTTGATGAACGGGACGATAGTGTCTCTGTCATTGAACGAACCGGCAAGTTCGGTCCAGTTGTAACAGATGAAAATGATTCTGCACAGCATGAACAGCACGTATGCAAGAATCAGGTTGTATACAAGAACGGGGAAAGGGGCTTTGAGGAATTCTGCTGATGAACTGTTTTTCTTCATTTCTGTCCCAATCTGTGTTCCGATGCGAACTGGATGCTTACATAGTTTGACGTACTCAAACATGCTTCAGTCCCGAAATCGATGCCGCATGATGCAAGGCTTTTCCAGACGGATGCATCGGCTTGTTCAAGTTCCTTCCTGCCGATGGAGTTACTGATCAGACCATACATGATTCCTGCGTTGAAATTGTCGCCGGCTCCTATGGTGCTGACAGGTTCTATCTGCTTTGATGCATACGAATACTCATTCGTTCCGTCAAGAACAAAAACTCCGCGGCTTCCGCGTGTGCAGATGAAGTGACTGCAATATGGGGAAATACAGTCTTTGTATATCTGCCTGAAATCTTCGTGACCGTAAATGTTCTCCAGATCCTCATGGCTGCCACGTACTATGTCGGCAAGCTTGTAATTGCGTATGAACGTGTCTCTCAGACTGTCAACTTCACTGCAGTGGTTGCTTCTGAAGTTCAGGTCATAATACAGAATGGCCCCGCGGCTTTTGGCATACTCAAGGAAATGCCCGACTTTTTCCTGTAGAACCGGGTTCAAGGCATAATAGGCCCCGAATGCTACGATGTCATTTTCCTGTATAGGTGGAAGACTGAAGTCAAGACGGTTGCCGGGATAGTCCTTGTAGAAACTGTAGCTGGCATCTCCCTGGCTGTTGAGATATGCCAGCGATATGGCTGTCTTACGTCCTTTGTAACAGGAAACGAAACTTGAATCTATCCCGTTCTCCTTCATGAAGGACAGTATGTGCTGTCCGACTGCATCATCGCCTATCTCGGTTATGAATGTGCAATCCGCGCCTGTGCGGCCAAGTGAGATGAGACCGTTGAAAACCGATCCTCCGGCAACCGCATCGACAGGCTTGCCATTTTTGAACAGAATGTCATAGACAGTCTCTCCAATGCCGTATATCTTTCTCATAAGAGTTTCTTTGAACGTTGTCCAAGATATCCGCCGTGGTGACGTTTGTTGTATTCTTCGACTGAAAAGCCTATACGTTTCATGGTTTCAGTTACAAGCGCATCGCCAATCACATTCATTACGGTAGTGCTTGTTGTAGGGGCAAGTCCGAGGGGACAGACTTCTGCCGGATTGCCTGTTCCAAGTACAATGTCGGCTGTCTTTGCCAGGGGACTTTCGGTGTTCCCGGTCAGAACTATGAACTTCAGCGTCGGATCAAGCTTGAGCGCAAGATCGGCCAGCTCAAGTATTTCACGTGTCTTGCCGGAATTGGAAACAAGCAAGAATATGTCGTTCTTCTGAAGTATGCCCAAATCGCCATGTTGGGCTTCACTGGGATGGAGAAAAATTGAGGGGGTGCCTGTCGAACTGAATGTTGTGGCCATATTCATGGCTATCTGTCCGGCTTTGCCCATGCCGCTTGTAATCAGTTTGGCACCCAGATCGTGTACGTGATGTACTATGAGCTCGACTGCCTTTTCGTATTCCTGCCCGACTGGAATTGCCATTATGGCCTTGGCCTCTCTGGCAATCATATCCTTAATGGAATCGACCATCATGATGTTTCAGTTTTCTTTTTGCGCCTGCAAAGATAGCATTTGCCTTCGCAAATATCAAATAATTCCATTTTTCATTCAATTTGGTTGCTTCTGTCATATCTAAGTGTTAATTTTGCGAGCTGATAAAATAGGTGTGTATTTTTAGATTTTCACTTAATATTTCAAAGATGAACATTGTAACAAAAGAATTCCAGCTGCCTGATGGCAGAACCATCAAGC
>JAKSIQ010000041.1 GCA_024398755.1 Bacteroidaceae bacterium
GGAGTAGTCGGCAGTGACTTTGGAGCATTCTGCCACATAACTTTCTTTAACATCAACACCACGGGAAATGATTTTTGTCACATGCATTGTCATCTGATTGTCATTGATAAAAGGAATAGTAGCTGTATGTTCTACATCAGGACTAATGCTATGCAAAGTATTGCCTTGTATGGAGTACTGAATTGGTTCCTTATTGTCCCAAATAAACGTTTTATCTCCTTCTTTATAATCAGCAAGTGACTGAGTCCCTTTGCCGTCATTATTGAAAGTCCATATCGTTCTTTTGTTCGTTACTGCATCCTTGCCATCGTGCTTCATTTTTTTCCACCTCCCTATAATCTTCGTCTCGATTTCTTCCTGTGTAGGAAGATTGACTTTCTTCCAAGTGAAGGTTGTGGTGTAGCGTGTTTTGTCTCCTTTCTCACGGAGTGCGGACCACTTCATTGTGCCGTCCTTGATTTCATCTATATCCCACCTCTCGTATTCGTAGTCAGCACCGACTACAGGGCACCAGCGGAACGCAAGCCAGTCACCGTCGACATTGTATTCGTTACCTGCATTCTTGCTCGGCACCCAACTGTCTCCGACCTTGTCGTAGTATGTGTATGTCCCGTCTTCCTTGTAGTAGATGCGGTGGTTGGCATCTCCGTAGGTCTCATCACCCGTCATCTCCACGCCTTCCCACATACCGATGATGTCCTGGGAGTAGTCGGCGTTGATTCTTCGATATTCAACAAGGGTGTTGATATCCTTGTATGCTCCATCGGAGTAAGTTCGGAACATTCTTACCTTGAAGACAGTTTCGTTAATTTCTTGCACTTCGTACTGCATCTCGGAGCGCAATGTCCCGTCCTCGAAATACAGACGCGAACGAACGGTGCTGCCTATGCACTCATAGTCGAAAGGTGCCTGGAATTCCCAAATCGACTTTCCCGTGGCAGTCATAGTCGTGGTGCTATACATCTTGCCGCCGTTTTCAAATGTGGCAATCTGCCTCATATTGGTTGAATGCTCAACTCCATCCAATTTGATTCGTTTCCACTTCCCGATAATCTTGGTCTCAATATTCTTCTGTGACGGAACATCCTCGTTCTTTGAGCACGATGAGAGTGCAGCGATTGCCGCGATGCCGAAAACGGCAAGTTTGAGTATTCCTTTCATAATCAGTACTAAATGATACGCGAAGTTAGCAATATTTTCCACAGGAAGGAAACATATCGGGGAAATGTCGTATCTTCGTGTCAGAAACAATCGGCAGAGCCGCCCGGCTCAAATTCTTCTCCCCGATTGCGTTTCGTGCTTGAACCTAGGATTGATTAATCTGTATTTCATTTTTCCAAGTCTTCCATCAGTTGTTCAATAGAATCAAATTTCCTGGCATTCGGATCTTTACTTAACCGTTTTGCTTCAGCCATTGCATCCAATGTTTCCTTATTGAAAGAATCTGGATACTTCACTTCAAATGGAAGTCCTTTATGTAATACCACCTGATGCAGGAAGATATTGACAGCTTCGGATATTGTCATTCCAAGCGATTCAAGCGTCTCGGCAGACTCCTGCTTTACTTTGGAATCTATCCTAATTGTAGTCGATATTGTTGACATTGTATTTTGTATTTTGTGCAAATGTAATACATTGTATTCAATAATCAATGCATAACAATGGCGTTATGTATTTTCTTCGGGAAAAATATGCGATTACCTCGGAATGCAGCTGCTCTACCGAAAACAGCAAGTCCCGGAAACCGAACTGAGACGGCTTCCGGGACTTGTATTGTAATGTATTTGTTTATTTGAAGATGAGCTGTGCGAAGTTGTACAGACCGTACTTCCAGACGGTGAAGTTGTGACCTTCGTCGGGGTAGTTGATCAGGGTGCAGGGAACTCCGTTGTCATCACAGAACTTCTTCAGGTTCGAGCTGTTTGACATAAGTCCGTCGGCACCGCCGCAAACCATCCAGAGAAGCTTGTTCTCCTTCTTGGTCTTCTCGACATCGGGAATGAGCTGCTGGGGACGGTTGGTGTTGGGAGCCGATGAGAAACCGCCTACGTATGCAAACTTGTCCATATTGGCAAGACCGAAGTTCAGAGACTGGCCGCCACCCATTGACAGACCGGCAATGGCACGGTGATCCTTGTCGGTATATACGCTGTATTTGCTCTCAATGGCAGGAATGAGGCTGCCGATGAGGTCCTTGTCAAATACTCCGAATGCTGCAAATGAACCGTAACCGCCATCACGTGAATCGTTGGCTGCCGCACGGCCGTTAGGCATTACGACAATCATGTCGGCAACTTTCTTGTCGGCATAGAGGTTGTCCATGATGATGTTTGGAACACCGCCATCGTTCATCCATTCCCATTCGTCACCGCCAATGCCGTGAAGCAGATACAGTACGCTGTACTTTTTCTTCGGGTCATACTTTGGTGGCAGATATACGTTGCACTTGCGGGTAGTACCTACTGATTCCGACTTGTATTCAATCAGTTCAACTTTACCGCGCTCAATGCCCTGACGTTCCTGGTCAAAGCCCTGCGGAGCTGCTACATACGGATCAAAATTCACGTTAACCTGTGGTGCGCCGAACATGCCCATTGGAATGTCAGGTTCCTGGGCATTTACAAAGCCGGCAACGCAGAGCATAGCTGCTGCAAACAAAAAGTTTCTTTTCATAAAATATTAATGTAGTTGGTAACTGTTTTTTCACTGCAATATTACGAAAAAAATCGGCAGGAAGACTATCTTTGTGCTTCCGATATTACTATACCTGATTATTTATGAAAGTTAAAAGACTTACAATCCTGTTTGCGGCTGTCTTTGCCATTGCAGCGCATTCATGTGCAGGCGGCAGGCCTGAAAATAACGATGGTCACGACCTGTGGTTGGGCGATATTTCAAAACCGTTTCAGGAAATCTGCCAGACCCGTCTTCTGGAGGCCGATGAGGAACTCGGCAGTGAGGGTTTCCGCATAGTGTTCACAAAAGGCAAACCGGTTATTGAAGCCAATACCGGGGCCGGTATCATGTATGGCACATATCATTTGCAGCGTCTGGAAAAGTGCGGTTCAATGCCGAAGGGCAACAGTACCATAGTGGAAGTGCCTGCATTCCAGTACCGTGTGCTGAACCACTGGGACAATCCGAATGGAACGGTCGAGCGCGGCTTTGCGGGCAAATCGCTGTGGAAATGGAATGAGATAAATGTGCAGGATATTGCCGCCAACAGTGCCGTATATGCCGAGTACGCACGCGCAAACGCATCGGTAGGAATAAACGGGACGGTTCTCAACAACGTGAATGCGGACCCATGCATGCTTACTGACGAATATCTGCAGAAGGTAAAGGTGCTGGCCGACATTTTCCGCCCCTATAACCTCAAGGTGTATCTGTCGCTGAACTTTGCGGCACCCAAGCATCTTGCCGGCCTGAAGACCAGCGACCCGCTTGATCCGGAAGTGATAAAGTGGTGGAACGAAAAGGTTGCTGAAATATACGGTATGATACCCGATTTCGGGGGCTTTCTTGTGAAGGCGAATTCCGAAGGGCAGTCTGGGCCGCAGGACTATGGCCGTACCCATGCCGACGGTGCCAATATGATTGCCGATGCGCTGAAGCCATACGGCGGTATTGTAATGTGGAGGGCGTTTGTGTATCAGTCAACATCGCCCGACCGCGCGAATACGGCTGTCGAGGAGTTCATGCCTCTTGACGGCCAGTTCCGCGACAACGTTATAATACAGATAAAGAACGGACCTGTTGATTTCCAGCCGCGCGAGCCGTTCAGCCCTCTGTTCGGCCAGCTTGAGCATACCCAGGTCATGGCGGAGATGCAGATTACCCAGGAGTATCTGGGACACTCGAATCATCTTGTCTTTTTGCACCCCATGTGGAAGGAATGTCTTGACAGCGATACTTACCTGAAAGGCGAGGGCAGTACCGTTGCTGCAATAACAGAGGGCAAGGTTATGCCCTACAGATATACCGCGATTGCAGGAGTTGCCAACATAGGAGACAGCGTGAACTGGTGCGGGCACCACTTTGCGCAGGCAAACTGGTATGCTTTCGGCCGTATGGCATGGAATCCGGAACTGACATCGCGGCAGATTGCCGATGAATGGCTCAGACAGACGTTCGCGCATAATGACCGCAAATTCATTGAGCCGGTTACCGATATGATGCTCATGTCACGCGAAACCTGTGTCAAGTATGAGATGCCGCTGGGTATTCACCATGCATTTTCCGGGGCAGGACATTATGGTCCGGGTCCATGGGACAGGTCAAGCCGTCCCGATTGGGAACCACGGTATTACCACAAGGCCGGAGCCGACGGCATGGGTTTTGACCGCACCGTCGCAAGCGGATCGGGCAATACGGCGCAGTACCACGAGCCGCTGGCATCGCAGCTTGAGAATGTGGAGACATGCCCGGAGAACCTGATACTGTGGTTCCACCATCTGCCGTGGGATTATACAATGAAGTCGGGCCGCACGCTTTGGGACGAACTGTGTCTGACCTATCAGAAGGGCATTGACGAGGCACGCTCATTCATCGATACCTGGAAATCTGTAGAAAAGTACGTTGACGCATACCGCTATCAGCAGGTGCTGGTAAAACTGGAACGTCAGGCCAAGGATGCCATCTGGTGGCGCGATGCTGAAATCGGCTATTTCCAGACCTTCTCGAACCTGCCTCTGCCGGAGGGCTGCCAGCCTTTCCAGCACCCTATAGACGAACTCATGAAGTTCCGTCTGCGCATATCAAATTATGAGACTCCGGCACTTGACAAACTTCCGGAATATACTTTGGAATAATCCGAATGACTTCTCACTGTTTGGAATAGTTTGATGAACAGAATAATAGAACGCCTTCTTGCTGGGCAAGGCCTGCCGGTCATGCCTATTATGACACATCCCGGAATTGAACTCATTGGCAAAGATGTGCTTGACGCCGTACGTGACGGACAGATTCATGCCGAAGCCGTGCTGGCACTCAGACGGGAGTATCCGATGCCGGTAGCATCGACCACAATCATGGACCTTTCGGTCGAGGCCGAGGCCTTCGGCGCGCAGGTGGTATTCCAACAGGGCGAGGTTCCTACCGTTACAGGCCGTCTGATGCAGTCGGCTCAGGATGTTGAAAATCTGAAGGTGCCTGATCTGACGGCAGGACGCATTCCTGAATACCTGAAGGCCAACCGTCTGGCAGCCAAGGAACTTGACTGTCCGCTGTTCGGAGGCTGTATAGGTCCGTTCTCATTGGCCGGCCGTCTGTATGACATGACCGAACTGATGATGGCCATGTTCACCGAACCGGAAACCGTTCATGCACTGCTTGAAAAGTGCACTGCCTTTCTGATGGAATACGTCAGAGCCATCAAGGCTGCTGGCGCCAGCGGAGTGGTCATGGCGGAACCCGCATCGGGCCTGCTTTCGGGCGAAGACTGCACCACATATTCATCGGACTACGTGAAGAGAATAGTCAGTCAGGTGCAGGATGATACATTTGCCGTAATACTGCATAACTGCGGCAATCAGGGACAGTGCACGCAGTCGATGGTTGGAACAGGGGCTGCAGCGCTTCATCTTGGCAATGTCATTGATATGGCGGGCGTTCTTGCTGAAGTTCCTGAAGACGTTGTGGTTATGGGTAATGTTGACCCTGTCGGCATCATCAAAATGGCCATGCCTGCAAAGGTCCGTGAAGAAGTGCTCAAACTGAAGGCTGTTGCCGCCGGACATGCCAACTTTGTGCTGTCAACGGGTTGTGATGTTCCGCCTGCTGCGCCACAGCACAATATTGCCGCGTTCTTTGCCGCTGCAGCGGAATGACGCAGTTTCAAACGTAATCAATAAAAAACATACAGATATGAATTCAGATCAGATCAAACTTCTTGAAGAGACAATCAGACATAATAATGCAAAGATTCCGGTGGCTCTTATTGCGGACAGCCCTTGGATTCCGGGCTATTGCGGTCACACATTCATTGACTATTACTCACGCAACGACGTTTGGATGGCCGATAACCGCAAAATACGCAAGGATTTTCCTGAGGCCATTTTCGTGCCGGGGTGGTGGGTCGAGTACGGCATGACCGCCGAACCTACAGGATTCGGATGCCCGACATGCTTCTTTGATGACAATCTGCCGCATCTGCGCTCACTTGAAGAAGACATAGACAAGATAGAGGCTATGGTTGACAATCTGCAGTTGCCTGACCCGAAGGCCGATGGCCTGATGCCTCTGCTTCTGAACCAGCAGCGCCTTTATCAGCCCCAGCTCGAGGCCGATGGAGACCAGGTCTATATGGTATGCGCCCGTGGCCCGTTCACTGTTGCATCGCACATGATTACAGTGACCACACTGTGCATGCTCCCCATGATTTATCCCGAGGTGTTCGACAAACTTATAACCAAGACATCGGAATGTGTGAAGCGTTGGCTTGAGGCACAGCTTGAGAACGTGAAGACCGCAAAGGCAATCCTGGTTCTTGATGACGTATGCGGTTTCTACGGTCCCGAAGATTTCCAGACACAGTGCTTCCCGTACATGCAGAAGCTGTTCGCATCGTTCCCGGAACTGAGCCACTATTTCCACAACGACAACACCACCAACTGCTGCTATCCGCACCTGACCGATATGGGTGTCGATGTGTTCAACTTTACACATTTGCAGGATATTGCCGAGACCCGCAAAATGGCCGGCGACAAGCTTGTGCTGATGGGTAACGTGCCTCCGATGCTGCTTGCCGGCAATGACCCGAAGGCCGTTTACGATGCTACAAAGTCAATCATAGAAAAGTACATTGCAGCCAACGGCAGCCATCATGGCCTGATGCTGAGTACCGGCGGCGGACTCCCGATGGGCGCCACAAAAGAAAACATCGACGCGCTTATACAGGCCGTTGCCGATGTCAATGCCACGCTGTAATCATCGACCCCCGCACATGAATGCCAGGGTCTTGGGCATTATTCTGCTTGCCAGTTTGTATAACAGTACACAAACTGTCAGGACAATTATTGGCACACAAATGTAACTGACATACGATGCGGCCAGACCATTGCCAATCAAGCGCAGGAAAAGGCCCTTCGTCCAGCCAAGTATGAATAGCTCGTGTACTGCGAATATGAAGAAAACAGTACCTGACATTGAAACGAGCCATTCACAGCGCTTCTCATTTGAAGCCAGTTTGTCGCATATGTTCATGAATGAAATCATTGCAAACGGGTAAAGCGCACGCAACAGCCATTCGTGATAGTCTGAAGAGTTGTAATATGTGGCAATAGGAAGCAGTATGACGGTACATAGTGCTGCCGGTATCTTTACACTCCGGCATATTGCAAGCATATTGATTTTCCATATTCCAAGCCATGCGCCCAAAGGAAAGAAAAACATAGCCCTCATAGTAGGAATGGATGGGCAGAATGGAGACACATACATTATAACCAGTAATGCAAGTGAAAGCCATTTGCATTTTCTTACGAACAGATACCATAACGGAGCGAACAGCGAGAGTATCATCAGATCACGCATAAAATACAGCGGGAAATCGGCAGGACCACCCCAGAACCAGTATGATATTCCTGAATCCAAAAGCCAGCGGGCGTCATCTCTGACATATAGTCCGGCTTTTGTTAATGCCCAGTCTTTAAGTAAAGTCAACAGAACAAACAGAATGTTCCATATCAGATACGGAATCAGCAGACTGCGTATTCTTTTCTTCCATTTGCCAATAACCCATTTGGCCGAGAAGCAGCCTTCCTTAAGGGAGTAAAAGAAGAAATATCCGGAAATGGTATAAAACCAGCAAACGGCCAATTTCGTAAAGTTGTGCGATATCATCTCTGAAAAGAAATGATAAACGTTCCATCCTGTCGAATATGCCGTCACATCAATATTCCCAAAACCCAACGAATGTGCATAAACCACCAAAACAATCAGTGGAAAACGCATCGAGTCTATAACTTTTGATTGTCTGGAATCAAATTGGTCCATTTATGAATTATAAAGATTTTGTTTCGTCACAAAGATAGTGCAATAGTTCGTTAGTTTTATAAAAATCATACCCCTGCTGACGTGCAAAAGCCCTGGCAATGTTGACAGAAGTGAGCGATGCGTTGAAGGCAAACGACAGTGCTTTGCTGTTTCTCGCCATGCCAAAGTGAGCAAGCTCCCTTTGGTCATTTGGCTTGACGAAACAGTTCCATTGTCTCGATGAAGAATGATTGGAAAGATTTGCCTATATTTGTCTGGCTACGGAGAGCTGCTGCAATCATCTCTCTGAGCTGGGTAAGTGGTCTGATATTCATTTCGTAACTTATAGTGTGGTAACTACTAAATTACTGAATATCAGCCATTTATTCAAATATTTCAGACGTAAATATCACATATTTATAACACTTTTTTCGGCCTTAGTTCTACTGCTGCAAAGTTGTCTGTTGAAGTGACGAAAGCGGACTATTTGAAATGCAATTTGTTGATAGCTATATATTTATAAACTTTTTAACGAACTATTGAATATGAACAAGGCTTCTATAAAAACAATTATTCCAGCAGGACTTTGGCGTTTGGCTCGAGAGAAAAAGATTTTGCGGAGCCATCGCAGAGTTGCAACCATCTGTGAGAAACTGATAGCTTCATATTTTGAAGTTCCGGAATATGTTGAATCTGTAAAAGCCAAGGTGTCATTTCCTGAAGGTACAAAAATTATATGGCAGTATTGGGCTCAAGGTTTTAATGACCTTCCTGAAGTTGTAAACGAATGTTTGGCTTCAGTTGATAAGTATGCAGGAGAATGGCGCGTAATCCGGCTAACTGACAATACAATAAGTGATTATTTGAACATACCTGAATATGTTCTGAAAAAAAAGCCGTTGTATGGATACACAAGTTTTTCGGACTTGCTCAGGCTTATGTTGCTTAGTACCTATGGTGGAATCTGGATTGATGCGACAGTTCTCCTGACTGGCCAAATTCCACAAGATTACTTGTCTAAAGAGTTTTTCGCTTTTCAAAGGGATCCGGAAGAGTCCAACAAGGATTATTGGAAGAATACCTATGCATACTACTTTTCTTGGTCCAAAGGCTTTCATGTAAGATTCTTGAGCAGTTTCATGATAGCTGATTCCCATTCTGAAATAATATCAACATTGTGCGGTTGTATGCTCAAATGGTGGAAAGAAAATGACAATCTTCCTGACTATTTCTTTTTCCAGATACTCTTTGACGTACTGATTGAAGGAAAACTAAAACCTTTGAATTGTCCAATTGTCAGCGATTGTCCTCCGCACTATCTTCAACAGTTCAGAAATGATTCAAACTTCTATATAAAGTCTGAAGAAGAAATATTCGCATTATCCACTATTCACAAACTGACATACAAATGATTTCCGTAATCATTCCAGCATTCAATCGCCAAGCATATATTGAACAATGTATTAGAAGTGCTTTATGTCAGACATACGGAGACATTGAGGTGATTGTTGTAGATGATGGTTCTTATGACAATACTGGCCTTATTTGTGATTCTCTGGCAAATGAGGATGCCAGAATTAAAGTCATTCACCAGACAAACGGTGGCGTTTCCGCAGCCAGACAGGCAGGAACAGATTGCGCCAATGGTGAATGGATATGCTTTTTGGACAGTGATGACACACTGCCAGTCAATGCGCTTGAAAACTATTCTGCATTGTTCGGAAAAGAACCCGATATAATTGTTTCCGGCTATTCTGGAGAGCTTGACGTACGAGAATTCCTTCTTGGAATTACAGATTATACCATCTGTCCTGCCTTGTGGGGAAAAGTGTTCAAGGCAGCCTTTCTGAAAGCGCACATGCCATATATGTCAAGAGAACTGACAGTAGGTGAAGATATGATAGCCAATCTTGTTCTGGGACTGAATGCCAACCGCATTGCCACAATTCAGGAAATGCTGTATAATGTAACGCTTGACAACCCAACATCGGTAATGAATACCTCTAGAAAGAGTTTTGAATATGAAAACTATTTCTTCAGATTATTTGATGATTTATTTCTGCACAAGTGTAAGGAACTGCCTTATTATGACGAACTTGTGCGTAATGCTATTATTCTGAAGTTGAACGGCTACAAGAATGTGGTGTTGTGTGGTAATAGTATAGATACCAGCTCTGCAGAGTGGAGCCGGTTCCTTGCGGACATTAAAGAAAGCGGGCTTAAAGTGGCCCCCAGTGACAAATTGTTCCTGCTTATGCAGAACTGGCAAAAACTTTATGGCTCAATAATGAACATTTACCTGAGATTCCGGAAATGATAGAAATAGCACTTTGTACAGACAACAACTATGCAATGCCTGCAGGAGTGATGATATATTCCGTATGCAGACATACCGAAAACGTATCTTTCAATGTGATTGTTCCCAATGATTTTTCGGCTGAAAACAAGATGCGTCTAAAAGAAATAACAGATGCGTTTTCGGCGGAAATCAAGTTCATGAGCATATCGCAGAAGGTTGTAGATGGTTTTCCTGTAGGTCTTGACAACCAACCTGCTCATGTGTCAATTGCGGCATATTATCGTCTGTTCCTGGGCCATATTCTACCGGAAACAGTATCAAAGGTAATTTATCTTGACTGTGACCTTATCTGTTTGTCTTCCCTGGAAGAATTGTGGAACATTGAACTTGATGGCGCACCACTGGCATGCGTCAATGATATTCCACGTCCTTGGCAGAACCCTCAAGAAAGATTGGGGTATGACAAGTCTATTCCATATTTCAACTCAGGAGTACTTCTTGTTGATCTGGATTATTGGAGACGGAATAATGTTACACGGGCTTTCTATGATTTCATTACCTCTGCCACCAAGGAACAGATTGAGTTCCACGATCAGGATACGCTGAACTATGTTTTTCACGAAACGGCTCTATTCTTGCCGCCAAAGTTCAATGCGACCGATGTCTTTTTCCACAAGGAGTTCCTTGACGAAAAGTTTCCGTATTCAGATGCCGAAGTCTATGATGCCCGTTATAAACCGGTAATAGTGCATTTTACCTACAAGAACAAGCCCTGGTTCCTTGGCGGAAGTCACACGTACAGAGATGCTTTCCTTACCTTCAAAAAGGCGACTCCATGGAAGAACCAAAGGTTGAAAGTCAAAAAAGCCACCAATCTGAAAGGTATGGTGGCTAATATCCTGGTTCTTGTCGGACTATATCGTTATCACGATGACTACATTACAAGATAACGTATCAACGGATAATAGCTTAATCACACTATATCACTAAGGAAATTATTACAAACGCTTTCTCGTACTAGCACATGAAAACACGCGATTTATGTTGTTGTCGTATCTTATTGCCAGTATGCGTTCCTTTATCTTGTTGACATACATCCATATCCACCCCCAAAAGGAACAGAATTTTCCATCAGAACAATTGACGATATGCATATTCAAAACATCGTCCCCTCTTAGAAGACCAATGTGGGTGGATGAAAAACTCACTGCGCTGAAATATAGACGATAGTCCTTATCAGAAACTTTCACAAGACTGGCTCTGTAATACCCGAGTTCATCGAAAGAACCGTCAATATGCTGATTGTCCAACAAATCGGTCACATAATCAAATGTCGTACCATTTTTACTCTTCCAGAGACTTATTATTTCCGTTTTTTCATAAACTACAAGCCAGTAAAAACCATCAAAAAAGCTCACATCAATATGCCACGGACTACATGAATGCCCCGATAATTTGCAGTGATGGATATCTCTCCACGTCCCATCCACGTCACAAAACATATACAACACTTTGTCAGCAGGAGCAGAATAATCCACTGCCCACATTCTGTAACCATTTTCATAAATCAGAGAAGGCGAAACAATCTCTCTGCCAAACTTCTTGCTTATATCCAGCATTTCCTCCCTTTCGCTCCAACTGATTCCATCAACCGTTTTTTTTCTATACAGAATATGCCTTGTCTTCGGAGTTATGTTTATTTCCCCCTTTCTCAAAGACATCCTGTACCAGCATTCCAATTCTCCATCCCTTATTACCAAATCAGGGTCCGAAAAAAAATCGTAACCGTCAATTCCTTCGTCTGTCAAATCATCAATCGGATTCTTTCCTCCTTGAGGTATTCTCCACACAATACCATCTGCAGATGCATGTACTGAAGGACATTCCCACCTGTCACGGTATGGTGAATGTTTGAAAGGAAATGGTGTTTCTGCCATCCAAAAATGGTATCCATTCCAACCATCTTCCATATATAGAACAGATGGATGATATGGCGAATTATCACCATCGAACGTCTTAATATACAAAGGACATTCATTATGGTACTTAATACGACTGCAACAATACGCCAGATACAATACTAAAAACAACAACAAAACACACAGTATGAAAAATAGCGGACTCATCATTTAACGACAGATATGGATTTTGGTCGTAAAAGCACGTTTGCCAGATTGTTCAAAATACATCTGCATAAATATTTTGCGATGCTTTGCCTTCTTGTGCAGTCTTCACCGTCATTGAACCAAATGACAGGAGCAAGAATCTGCCTTTTTCCTTTCATCTCCAACCATACATTCAGCAGACGTTCGCCAATGTATCCGAAAATACGGCTTTGCACCGTTGAATAATGTGAAATGTCTGTTCTATTCTCCAGTTCTGTCAGAATAGGGAATAGCCAATTGCAATACTCATCGAAATCCTTCCACCTCATAATGAACATATTGTACGTTGACTTTCTGTTGTTCCTGCACATTACCTTGAAAAATGCCTGTCTGCATTCTGCATCTTGTGTTTCCTGAATTATCTCGTACAAAGTCTTGAAATCATCCGATATGTGACAATAGCAGTATCAAGCATGAGACTGGAATTGCAATTGCAATTGGTCTTTCTGGAAACCACTACAGCTCCTTTTTCGCTTACTTTCTTCAATACTTGTTCCGGGACGGATTTGTCAATTGATGCGAATATTGAAGTGTCAAACGAAGTGTAAGGGAATAATGGCCGGCATTGGTTATGAAAATCAAAATAACGTCTGTAATGGCAAAGGCCAATCACATCTACATCCTTAAGATTTTTCCATGCCCAGTACATTCCCGTCAGTTCACAGTAACTTCCGTTCTTGGCGCTTATATTGTCGCCGGTATCATCTCCTTGAATCCCAATGTCAACATTTGAAATTGTTTTTCCTACATGGATTGGAAAATATGGACCGGATGACTCCATCAGGTCGTTTTTATGACAGCAGACAAGAATCTTTGTATTCATATTGACAACTTGTTAACCAAATCAATATTTGCGGAACTGAATTTTCGGGCAAACAGACAATTTGAATTTCTAATGTCATTGTAATCATTCAAAGTCAGTTCCCTGGCGTTTGCACGCATCATATCCTGAAACAACAGAAAATGAGCATCAATCAAGGTCTCCTTTAATGAATGTGATGACATCAATAACGTTGGAACCAGATATTCATCGGCGCAAAAACTCATTTTGAAAATACGCAATGCAAATTTTTTTCTGGAAAGGATATATGCTACAGCTTCATGAGAGAGGACTACCCAATTTGAGCCGCGCCAGAAATCAACGGAATCATTGCGTCTTATGCCCAATTTTTTCTGGATTGCCAAAAATACCTTCCAAAGCCATTGATGAATAATTTGGTTCCTCTTTGAGCCATAGGCAAAGCCTCTCATGAATAGATTGTACCTATGGACTTTCATGATTTCCTGATATTCTATTTCTTTTCCCAAACCACAAATCAGATTCTTTCCCGAGAATTCGGACCATCGGTCGGTAAGCTTATTTACCGGAACTAGCGGTAAATGTGTGCCGGACAATAGAATGTAGTGATTATACGGGCCATTCAATACGGCTTCTTCCCATAGACGGTATTCGCAACTGATTTGTGTTACAGATCCCCATCTTACGTCAACCCGTCTGTCAATGACAAACAGCCTGCTTTTATTCACTTTTAATTCAGGTAATGATTTTACCTTTCTGTCAAAGTGAATGTATATGTCATTGCGTTCATCATCCAGTGCGTAGATTAAACGCTGAAGAATGTCAAATTCGTTATGGACAATTATCAAATAGGCATATTTCATAGGTTCGCCCTTTTCCTCTGCAAACTTAATTGATTCCACCGAAAACTAAGTTACGCTGCTTGATAATCTGTGTCTGTAATCATTGTATAGTCTTCCGGCATGAATGTATAACATTGCTGCAAATACTTTTCCATAACCCAAAGATTTGCCGTATATGCAGAATTTTAATCTAGCGTAAACACCAATTGGCCCCTTTGGATTGACAATATCCATTCAAATAACTTTGCTTGCTATCTGGACGACACAACCCTAAAAGTCCGTAATTATATTAATAGTATTTCCAGAATTCTTCAACAAAATATTTCTTCATGCCGGAGAAAAGTTTAATTCTAGTAACCAATTTGACCAACAATATCAGATACTGATACATAGGCTTGAATTTTACGGCTTTTATCTGCCGGGATTTCCACCAATATGATATCCATAAGCGTGAATATGGAAACCCAAAATAATACCTGATATCCCAAGGTTTTGGAATGTTGGCATAATGGATAATGACCGGATTGTCTAATGAGGCTCGATAACCAACTTGAGCATCATCATCCATTGTCGGCCATGTATCTTTCGACAACCCCCATACCTCCAAATTATATACGGGTGACAAATACTTGATCTTATCGTATAAAGTTATATTGATAATATCCTGATCCGGAAATTTGATTACTTCCTTATGTTTCGCAAAAGTGTCAAAAAAAGCATCTTGAACATTGTGCTCACGCCAGAATTTCAAATTGCACAACATTACTCCGGCGTTGATATAATTACTGACAGATGGAATGCAAAGACGTTCTTTCAAATATCTATTGTCGCAATCTTTCACTGCCGCGATTGCGTATTCGCTTATATCCGTATTCCATAACTGTTTAATATCTCCATTAACAATTGTGTCAACATCCAAGTGAATTATCTTTTCTACAGAATCTGGAAGTATAGATGCGACCAACAATCTGAAATTGGTCACTATAGGAAAAATAGATGTGGGGAAACCTGTAAATACCTCTTTGTCGACCTTAATTACATTAAGATTTGACTTAAACTTACTTACAAATTGTTCTAAACTGGTTGAATCTTCATTCTTCCACGATGAATCAGTCAGTAGAAAGATATTAAACCGACAGTCCTTATTATTGTAAAAGAGGGAATATAACATCACTCTACAAATAACAGAATAATTACGGTTACAGATGATTTCAATGTTTATGTAGTCCATCTTATGAGTTTAAATGTAAAATAATCATATATTAATAGAGTTCTTATTGCAATTCAAACGGATATAATTGTTTGAATAAGTATGTAGCCCCAAAAACACGAAAATA
>JAKSIQ010000042.1 GCA_024398755.1 Bacteroidaceae bacterium
CGCAGCGTAAGTACCGGCTCATCCCGCGGCTCGTCCAGCAGTTCCTCAAGAAGATGAACAGAGGTTTGTTCTCCATTATTATAACGTATACTCATAAATTGGACAATAATATGAAAACATACAGATTGTTTACAGCTTTTGCCGTTGTCTTGGCAGTTCCTTCATTTGCACAGACTTCATTTGATGCCTCATATCTGTACAGGGATGAACTTATAGGAACAGCCCGATATGTTGCAATGGGCGGTGCAATGGGCGCACTTGGAAGTGATGCTTCCGTAATAAGCCAGAACCCGGCAGGAATCGGCACATATCACCAGAGCGATTTCAATGCCACATTTTCTGTCATGGGCTCAAGTTCTGTGACTTCACCCAAACTGTCTGTGTCATACCCTGCAACTGATGGTTTTTACAGCTATTATTCCTCCAATCGTAAATCTGCATTGTCATGTAATGCCGATATGCTGTCTATCATTCTTAGCGGCAGTGAAGGTGATGACAGGTATGCGAATTTTGGATTCGTGTACCGCAGAACATCAAATTCCAATTGCGATCTTGATTACATTGATTCGTTCGATGATACCGAAGGTTATGAAATATTCCGTGAATACCGTGAGCATCGCACAGTAAACAATCATGCGTTTGATTTCAACTTGTCCGGTAATTACGAGAATATAGTATACCTTGGAGCAACCATGGAGATTCTTTCAACAGAAGTGACTTCTGATGGATATTTCTATGATTATTATAACCATGGAGATGACCGCTTCGTTTCTGAGGATATCTGGTCTTTAGACCACGGAGTCGGGTTCAATATGTCTTTCGGCGCAATTGTCAGGCCCATTCCGGTACTCAGACTCGGTGCTTCATTCAAGACTCCGACACGTTTCGGACAGAGTATTGATTATGAAGACAATCTGTTTGTTATGAACAACCCTGACCTTAATGGAGATTATTGCCAGGACGGGACCGATTACAGGTTCATTTCACCGTGGTCAACGAGTCTCAGCGCCGGTCTGACAGTAGGAACTACCGCATTTGACATTGAGTTTGAAAAACATTATGTGTCCAGAGCTTTCCTGTCAACATACGATGGCAAAACATGGGACATGCAGGGTGCACCACAGTATAGAAATTATTCGACTTTCAGAATGGGTATGGAAACGAATATCAGAAAATTCTCGTTGCGTTGCGGCATGTGCCATAACGGGTCAATGTTTGCCGATAATGCCAGACCATATTTGACAGATAATGATTTCAACGATAACCGTGCCCAGTTCCAGATGGTGCGTCCTACCACTTCCAACTATCTGTCCTGTGGCGCTGGATATTGTTCTGCTCCCGATAGTTTCGGTTCACAGTTCTATCTGGATATGGCTCTTGTTCATGGCGTCCAGAACCAGGTTGTATGTGCAAACGAAAGTTCACTCAACAATGACGATATTGCTGGGGTATTCAGCGCACCGGAACCTGTGGTTGATTACAAATACAAGTCAACCAAACTGATGCTTACTCTTGGTTGGAGTTTCTGATGTGAGTTGTCAGTCAAAGAATGTCCAACTCAAGCCGAACTTGAGCATGCCCGGATTGGCCGGATAGCCTGGAAGTATGAAATAGTCATTGTTGCTCATCAGGCCGTAGTTGGCATGATAGTACATGACATAGAACCGGACCCCTCGCAGACAGCAGTTGGCATATCCTGTAAGCAGTGGATAATCTCCTGTTTTTATGCTGCATTCGCTGTTCTGCAGATGGTACATTCCAACTGCAGGGCAATAGGCGGGGGCATTGTACCTTGTAAAATAAGTGCAATTGGCTCCAATTTCCATGCTCAAACGTTTGTAGTAGACAAATTTCAGATACAGGTCTGAAAAAACGTTCAGTTCGGGTAACGGAATTATCCTGCTGTCGCTTGATTTCTGCCATGTGACGCTGTTGTCCCAATGAAGAGGACCAAGCTTGAAATTCTGGTCAAGGCTTGCGCTTATTACCTGTATTTGGCCGTCATGCTGACTTCCCTTTATTGAATATGTGGGTTGAAGCACCCCGTCACCGTTCTGATACATCCCTGCCGTATTCTCCAGGTAAATGTATCCGCCGATGTTCTCAATGTCTACCTGAATGCGTGTCCCAGTGGCTTCGATATCAGCATAAGCCTGAATGCCGGTACGGAATTCGTTGTCAAAATCGTTGTCCCACCATGCGTAAGTGGAGTGGTATGATTCCATAAAATAAGGTGAGCAGGTCGATGATAGCGAAGCTGATGCACCTAGAACGGCTTTCTTTCCAAATAGTTTGCTACTCAAATCAACATAACCGTCAAGAGAGAAATCGCCGAAGCTGGCTCCAAGTATTGATGTTTCGAATGAAGCGCCGAAATGAAGCATGTCGCCCTTCGACTTTTCAAGTCTTGCCCCGGCAAACAAATCGAATTCGTTTTCACGGCTGTATGTTTCTTTGCCTCCGGCAATGGTGTCGGGCATATGGAAAACTCGGTATTCGTGTCGTAAATAGCCTGTCAGACCTGCAATTGCCCATCGTGTCGATCCCTCCAGAAGTGATAGGGATAGAGTGTTGTTTACATAAAACTGTTCGGCTTTGTCAATTGAATCTTCTGCCAGAAATGTGTGTGCGTAGAAACCCTCAGGAACTGAATATGCTATGTAACGACGGTTCAATTTGCCTGTTTCAAGGTTGTGGACAATTTTCCCCATAGGCAGACGGTCAGTGAAAGTCATTACAGTGTCGCCTATGCTGTCTGTATGAGTGTAATTCCTGAAAATGTCAAGACTCTGGTTGAAAAGCAGTTGCGTGCGTTTGATATTGTTCCAGTTATCATACAGACGGAAAGGAATATCCTCTGGTGCATATTGTTTGCGTCCTTCGGCCATAGCTTCAGGATTGGTAATGTAACGTTCATCCTGAATGCCTCCGTTTTCGGCAATCTTCATGTTGTCGCGGTTGCCTGATATGTACATACTGTATGAATCTCCGCGCCAGTACGTGTACAGACGGGTGTCAAACATGGATGTTGACTGATTCGTATAGCGGCCGCGTCCCAACTGATAGTCCATATCCAAACCAATGCCGCTTTTCTTGTTGAAATTTGCGACAAAGGTTCCTTTAAGATGTTCTTCGCCAGTGCGTTTGTCTCCTCCCTTGTAATAGTCAAGAGTCAGGTGTGGCGATTTTGCATCGGAAAAACGGAAATCGTACGGTGTTTTCACCCAATAGTCATATGGACTGTCAAATATGAAGTCTTCAACTTCGCCACGTTCAAAGAACAGCCTTGACAGGCGCGGTGATCCCATATTGCCGAGATGACTGAAACTTCCCTTCATTCCTTCGGTCAGGTGAACATACTGGAATGCGTGATGAATGGTGTCCGGCTCAATTTCGGTGATAAGGGCTGTTGAAGGATCGAATGTCCATTGCCAGTAGTTTTTTGACACTTCGCGCTCAACCACGGTCGTATCCTTGTCAGGACCGGAATCCATAAATCCGTCCATGCGTTCACCGTTAAATCCGTCCTGATTCTGTGACAAAGTGCTCTGTGCATTGGTCAGCACCGGTGCGCCCGTCAGCATTGCGAGTGCGGAAAAAAATAAGACTCTTAATCTGTTGCTGCAGGTCATGGGGCTTGTTTACGGTATTAGTCTGAGAAAATATTCAACCACTTTCAATACGAGTGAAATGCTGCATGCCCAATAGAATGGGGTGGTGCTTACGCCACAGTATTGCAGTACGAACAGTATTGCGGAAACCGCTGCACCAATAAGAAACAGAAAATTCAGTGTCCTGCGAATGTCTGTCATCTTTCCCGACTGGACTTTCCGGCGCTTTGTCAATCGCCTGGTACTGGTCTTGCCGGTTATGTCATAATGTGCGCGTCTGTCAATGTCGGAAAGAACTGAATAGGCCAAATCAAGACGCTGCTTTTCAATGCTGCTGTCCGGTAATCCGGCACTCAGCCTGTTGTAAGAGTCTGTAATCTGGGCATCTGTGGCGCTTTCATCAAGTTCCAGAATGCGGTATAATTCTTTCTCTTTCGCCATGAATTACATGTTGTCGGTAAGATATTGCGATGCGGCTTCAAACAGACGGTCCTTGAGGTCGATGGTTTTGATGCGGAACTTGCCTGTCCGTCTCAGAAATTTAGTGTGTTTTGAATTGAAAGCCTCATTGTCTGTAATCCATTCTTCGGCACTGAAAACCTGACCACCACCTTCGCGCCCTTCCTCATAGTTGTAGCTGATGTCTGTCATTGTGGCTGTAATCTTGTCATTGCCGATAGCAATGGAAAAGTTGTATTTTATCTCAGATTCATCGGCCACGATTCCGGTACGTTTGAATGTCAGTATCTGCTCAACGTGGAAAACGAAACGGTGTGAGTCCGGGTTTTCGCTGAGTATGCGTCCGGCGTGCGCGTAAGGTTTGGCAAAACGGCCTTTTGCCCAACTCATCAGCAGGTTGTAGCATTCATCTTCGGAAAGTTGCGAAGGAATGTCAATAGTTTGAGTGAAACAGACAATGCCGTTTTCGTCAACAGGAACTGTTCCTTCTCCGTATTTCGGGTCAATATCAGTTTTTGCCATCATTGATATTGAAACAAATACCGACAGCAATGAAATTATATATTTTTTCATAATCATATAATAATATAGTTAGCAATGCGAAATTAGGCCATTTTGACGGATATTCAATTTCTTGAATGTGAAAATGAATAAAAAAAAGAAAAAAGTTTGCTGATATTCAATTAAGTGTTACTTTTGCGCAGATACGATTCATTATTAACACTTAAATACTAACTATTATGGAGACAATTCTGAAACAGGTTGCTGAGCTTTATGCAGATTTCGCAAAGGATGCTAACTCACAGATTGAAAAGGGTAACAAGGCTGCAGGTACACGTGCACGCAAGGCTTCTTTGGAACTTGAAAAGCTGATGAAGGAGTTCCGTAAGGCTTCACTTGCTGCTGCCAAGTAAGTTCTATACACAATTATAAGAATCCGGCTGGAAAAACTTTTTCCAGCCGGATTCTTGTGTTTGTGGCCTGTTACTGAGCCGAACCGATGTGTTATAAGGAAAAGAAAGGACCTGCGTATCCGCAGGTCCTTTCAACTTTTACTATGCGTCTGGCAATCAGAACATCATTCCGCCGCCCATTCCGCCGCCGAAGCCGCCCATTCCGCCGCCGAAGCCGCCGAAGTCGCCTCCCATCATTCCGCCGCCGAAGCCGCCCATTCCGCCGAAGTTCATCTGCTCTACCTTGCAGCCTTCTGGAAGTCCGAATGTTGAAGCAGGTATATCTGCATTCGGTTCAAACTGAACGGCAGTCTGAGTAATTGGGGTTGTGCTCCAGTCATTCAGTGTCTCGGTTGACAGAACGACACCTTCGTATACGCACAATGTGGTGGTTGAAGTCATGCCCATTGCATTGGCTGGTGACATTGTATATTTCTTGCAGGTTACACCGGCAACAGTTTCTTCTCCAAGTTCCTTAATCTTGTTGCGACGGATGGTCTTCTTGTCAAGGTTCATCCAGTCAATCTGGCCGATGGTGCCTATTGATGCGCCTCCCATGCCGCCACCGAATCCACCCATTCCGAATCCGCCGCGGCCTCCACGACCGTTAGCTCCACCGAATATGGGCATTGCAGTTGCTGTATTCTCAGTTTCGTTGATTGTGTAGGTGGTGTCACCTATTGCAACGGTACGGGTTACGCGCTCTCCGCTCTTTGTTACGCGTGCGGTCTTGCGGCCGTAGTCGTCGAAGTATATGATTTCAACCATGTCGCTCATGTCAAAGTTGGCAAAATCAAAATTGCCCATGGCACCGCCGCCCATGGCTCCTCCCATGGCACCACCGCCCATTCCGGCGAACTGGCTGAAGTCAGGCATTTCCATGTCTGATGATATGGTTATGATTCCAGACTTGATACCGAAGACAGTTTCCTGAACTTCTTTCTTGGCATTTGCCGATACACATACTGCAGCTATCATTGCGGCAGCAAGAAAATACTTTTTCATAATCCTATTTGTTTGTTTGTAATTATCGGAAAAAATTCCACATATCTTATATACGGAATGAGTGCGGATGTTAAGAACAATTTTGAAAATACGGTAAAAATATGCCTGTTGAAAAACAAATCGGACAGTTTGCTTGGCTGTAATGCCTGAAATGCATACCTTTGATTGACTAACAAAACAGTACTACTATGGCAAGCCGAAGAAATTTGAAGAAGGATGTAAGTTACATCATTGGAGACCTGTTTACAGAATGTCTGGTATACAAGGAACTTGTACCTGGTACAGACAAGGCGGCTGCCGATGATCTTATGATGGACCTGCTGGAAATGGATACGGAATTCATTACGCGAATCAGTCATACCCAGCCCGGTGAGGCCAAGCAGTATTATCGTACATATCTCAAGGATTTCAACGAGGCGGTCAGTAATGTTGCCGCAAAGCTGAATTCTTTGAAGAAGTGATTACATTCTGATTGGGAATATGCGGCAAAGAGGCAGGACCTTCATTACGGTGCTTGCCGCCATGCTTGTGGTTTCTCTGGCGCATGCATCGGCCAGTAGTGCAGTCAGTGACAGCATTAGGGAACAGGTACAGTCATATTTTGACTCATTCCAAAGTGATGTCCATTATGGAAAGCTGACTGTCAGGAAAGTGTCTTTCAGGGACGCTGACCAATGTGTTGACATTGATTTGAGCCAGACGTTCAGCTATTTGCGCTTCAGGCGTTCAATGGTAGATTCCATCTATGCCGGAATCCACCGCATATTGCCCGACAGCTATTCAGAGTATTCGATATCAGTAAGGACCAACGGCTATTCCCTTGAAGACCAGATTCCGCTGTGGTCGGTAGCCGATACTGTTCCGGAATACCATCGCGTAACTTCATCTCCTGTGCGAAACAAAGCCGCTTGGGTTCGGAACTCAAGCCGTCAGTTTATTCCTGACATGGGTTTGGAAGGAGTCGCTATGGCTGTAACTCCCAGTCATGGCTATTATTATGATTCCGGTGACACTTTATGGGAGTTTCAGCGCCCGCCTCTGTATTGCTCGCGTGAGGACCTTCTCACTCAGTCATTGGCATATCCATTCCTTATTCCCATGCTCGAAAATGCCGGTGCAGTTGTCGTATGTGAACGTGAACGTGACTGGCAATGCAACAGTGTCATAGTTGGCGTGGATAATGGTGGCGTATTCAAAGAACGGGGCTCTTGGACCGATGTCCGTAATGGCGGCTACAGTTCTGACAGTGCCCGCATTATGCCTGATGGCTTTGATGTGAGAACACGTGTGGCCGTTACTGGAGATTCCCGAAACCGTTCAACGGCGATGTGGGTACCCGATATTCCTGAATCAGGAGAGTATGCGGTTTATGTCACGTACCGTTCCGATTCGACAAGAATATCGGATGCACGTTATATTGTGTACCATTCCGGAGGATCAACCATCTTTCATGTCAATCAGAAGGTTGGGGGCGGAACATGGGTGTATCTTGGCACATTCCACTTCGATAAGGGCCGCAGTCCTGAGGGAATGGTGTCTTTGGACAACAGTTCCAGAATGAGTGGTACAGTCAGTGCCGATGCTGTACGTTTTGGCGGTGGTATGCATACTGAAACCAAAAACGGAATCACGCTGACGGCGCCGCTATCCATGTTCGGAACAAAATATTATGGTCGTTTTGCTGGTGCTCCTGATTATGTCACAGCTTATTATGAAGGACTGGACGACTACAGGGAAGATATCTGGGCGCGACCGCTGATGGCCAACTGGCTGGCGGGAACATCGGCGTATAATGAAAAGTCTCCCGGATTGGGAGTGCCGCTTGAAATGTACTTTTCACTGCACACTGATGCCGGATACCGATACGGAGATACGATACATGGTTCGCTTGGAATATGCACGACCGATTACAACGATGGTGTCCTTGCTACAGGTGAATCGCGTTTGAGAAGCCGCGACTGGGCTGATATGGCGGTCTCGGAACTGATTCGTGATTTCAAGGCTGCAACAGGTCGTGATTGGGGCTGGCGTGGAATATGGGACAAGAATTATTGCGAGAGCCGTGTCCCGTCTATGCAGTCCATACTGGTTGAATTGCTATCGCACCAGAACTACTGGGATATGAAATTGGCACTCGATCCTAATTTCCAATTCATGGCTGCGCGTTCCATCTACAAGTCAATTTTGAAAGAAAACGTTGCAATGCATGACAGACCATATGTAGTACAACCTCTTCCTGTCAGTAATTTCCGCATTTCACGGACAGGAGACAATCTTCTGCTGCAATGGAGCGAAACGGCTGACAGTCTGGAGCCGAGTGCCAATCCTGATTTCTATATTGTATATCAGTCAATTGACGGCAAAGGATTTGATAATGGCATATCGGTTAATGGGAAATCATTCAGAATGGCTCCCGAACCTGATCATATATACCGTTTCAAGGTCGTGGCATGCAACAGGGGCGGACAGAGCATGGACAGCGAAATCCTTTCTGCTTCTATTGTCAAAGGCTCAAAGAAGACCGCTTTGGTTGTCAACGGATTCCAGCGTCTCGGCCCCCCTGCAACGGTGGAATCGGACACGACTCTTGGCTTTGACATAAAGGCCGATGCTGGTATTCAGTACAAACGTTCTCCGATATTGTGCGGCAGCCAGCAGGTGTTTGACAAAACCTGTCTGGACCTTGATGAGACAATTCAGACCGGAGCCAGTGATACCAGTCTGGAAGGACGGATTATGGCTGGAAACAGTTTCGATTATCCTTATGTACATGGTCGGGCGTTGGTTCAGGCCGGATGGTCATTCGTTTCATGCAGTCGTGAATCGTTCATGGACGGACAGACAGACGCGCAGCAATGTCAGCTGGTCGATCTGATTTTGGGATTCCAGAAAAGCAGTCCGACAGACAGCACTTTCAGACGCGACTATTCATGTTTCCCTGAAAAGATGCGTGTGGCCATTGATTCATATCTTACAGATGGAGGCAATCTTCTTGTCAGTGGCAGTTACGTGGCATCAGATCTCGGTGATGATGCATCGATGGAGTTTGCAAGAAATTGTCTCTATTATTCAATGGGCCATGGCAGTATTGGTGAAGATTGTCAGGCTGTAGAGGGGAGAAAGATTCCTGCATTTGAGATAATGCGCGAAAACAGTTCTGATTGTCTGGGCGTCGGACATCCGGATATACTGCAGGCTGAAGGAATAGGCGAAATACTATTTTCCTATGAGAATAGTGCTTTGCCGGCAGGTATCGGTGCAAATCCGGATTCCGGACGTTCTGTGGTTTTGGGGTTCCCGTTCGAATGCATAAATTCGGAACATGAACGAAACCGCGTAATGCGCTATATCATGAATTATTTGTTCTAACTGTCATATAACATTATGTACAAAGTCATTACAAACGAATCGGGCACACGCTCAATTGAGGTCTCTACTGAAAATCTTGAGACTATACGCAAATACAAGTTGTTCCAGCTGCTTTTTGACAGCAATGGCATTGTTACTGAGACTGTTCTGGAGAAACTTCGGCTGAATCTTCGTTCAATGCTGGTGGGAGGTGCCGACAAGGATCTTGTGGACTTGTGCATCGATGTGTTTTTCCACAGTGACATGAAGGCTCCCGGCCTGTCCAATCTGCTGGCACTATACCAGGAATGGAGCGTTGCTAACCCTGAAATGGCAGAATAACCGTACAATATGGCAGAGTGGCTTCCTACGACAAAGAAGGAGTGTGAGCGTCTTGGCTGGGATGAACTGGACATCATACTGTTCAGCGGTGACGCATACGTTGACCATCCGTCGTTCGGTACGGCTGTGATCGGTCGTGTGCTCGAGGCGCAGGGGTATCGCGTTGCCATAGTGCCGCAACCCAACTGGCAGGACGATCTGCGCGATTTCAGGAAGTTGGGACGTCCGCGTCTGTTTTTCGGAGTCACGGCAGGCTGCATGGATTCAATGGTGAACCGTTATACGGCCGCACGCCGCCTGCGTTCCGAAGATGCCTATACTCCTGACGGCCGACATACGGGCAGACCCGAGTACGCATCGGTCGTCTATACAAAAGCGCTGAAGAAACTGTTCCCTGACGTTCCTGTGGTGCTTGGAGGCATAGAGGCCAGCATGCGCCGGCTTACACATTATGACTACTGGCAGGACAAACTGCTGCCCAGCATTCTGGAAATGAGCGGCGCCGATTACCTGATATATGGAATGGGCGAGAAGCCGATTGTCGAGCTGGCCGCCGCCATTGGTGAGGGCAGGAGCCAGGATATACTTCTCCAGCCGCAGATAGGATATACGACCGATAATGTTCCCGGCGGCATTCAGGAAACCGACAAGGTTCTTGCATCGCACGAGCAGTGTCTTCAGGACAAGCGGGCCCAGGCGCAGAACTTCAGGGTAATTGAAGAGGAATCGAACAGGATTGTGGCACAGCGCATTGTGCAGCCGCTTGGAAAACGCTTCGTCGTGATGAATCCTCCATACAGACCTATGACCACACAGGAACTTGATGCGGTCTATGATCTGCCATATACACGCCAGCCGCATCCAAGGTACAAGGGCAAGCGCATTCCGGCTTACGAAATGATACGTCATTCGGTTACAATACACCGTGGCTGTTTCGGGGGCTGTTCGTTCTGTACCATATCGGCCCATCAGGGCAAGCAGATTGTGAGCCGCAGCAAGGGCAGCATTCTCAAGGAGGTACGCGCTGTCACGCTTATGGACGATTTCCACGGACACGTTACCGACCTTGGAGGCCCATCGGCCAATATGTACGGACTTGGAGGCCGTGACAAATCGCTTTGCGAGAAATGCCGGCGTGCCACCTGTCTGCATCCGAAAGTCTGTCCCAACTTGAACACTGACCTCAGTGCCCTGACCGATCTGTATCAGGCGGCAAGCCATGTGCAGGGTGTGAAGAAAGTCACAATTGGCAGCGGAATACGCTATGACATACTGCAGTACCGTGATCCGGACCAGAAAGCCGACAGGTCGCATCTGGCATACGCACGCGAACTCATTGTGAATCATGTGAGCGGTCGTTTGAAAGTTGCCCCTGAACATACCCAGTCATCGGTTTTGGACCTTATGAGAAAACCCGGCTTCGAACAGTTTGAACAGTTCAAGAAGACCTTTGACAAGGTCAATGCCGAGGCGGGTCTGCGCCAGCAGCTCATACCGTACTTCATAAGCAGCCATCCGGGCTGCACTCCGCAGGACATGGCTCTGCTTGCTGTCATCACGAAGAAACTGAATTTCCACCTTGAACAGGTACAGGACTTCACACCGACGCCAATGACTCTAAGCACGGAAATCTTCTACACCGGTATAAACCCATACACCATGCAGCCGGTATATGTGCCGCGCACAGACCGTGACAAACAGGCACAGCGCATGTTCTTCTTCTGGTACGACCAGTCGGTCCGTCACCAGATTATAGCCGAACTGCGGAGAATGGGCCGTGCGGACCTGATTCAAAGGCTTTTTTAATCGGCGTCGGCAAGTACAGGGAATTTGTTGCGGAATCGTTCCAGCATCTCCATGTCAATTGTGCCGAAAGAAACCGATTGCACATTGTCAGGGCAGGCTGAAAGCGTGTCGCCGTAAGGTCCGATCAGGACTGAATGCCCCATATATGTGCCGTATTGGTCCTGGCCGCTCCGGTTTGCTGCTATAACGAATGCCTGATTCTCAAGCGCACGTGCACGCAACAGCGTGTCCCATGCCAGAATGCGCCGGTCAGGCCACGCGGCAACGTATATTATTGCGTCATAATCATTCCTGTTGCGGCTGAAGACAGGAAATCTCAGGTCATAGCAGACCTGAAGCAGGAATCTGACACCGCGGAATTTCACAATAACGCGTTCGTTGCCGGGACTGAAATGCAGGTTCTCTCCGGAGTAGCTGAACAGGTGGCGCTTGTCGTATGTCACCAGTGCTCCGTCGGGAGTGGCAAAACACAAGCGGTTCAGGTACTTCCCGTTTTCATGGATGGCAATGCTTCCGGCAACGGCGGCGTCAAGTTCCTTCGATTTGCGTCTAAGCCAGTTTACCGACAGTCCATCCATTGTTTCGGCAATGTCTGACGGGTCAAGGTACTGGCCCGATGCGAACATCTCGGGCAGAACGTAGACATCGGCCCCGGTCTGACCTTCAAGCAGACGGTCAAGACTTTCCAGGTTCTCTGAAATCCGGCCTTGGACTGGAGCGCTTTGTATTATGGCTGCTTTCATTGTCAAAAGCTGTTGAAACGGTAGTTGAACGATATGATAATCATTGAAGAATAACCGTATGTGCGGCTTTCCGACCATCCGGTCGATGATACGTATGAGTCAAATCCGTCATAATCGTTCAGAATGTCATGCCAGGTCAGACTCAGTTCGGC
The DNA here is from genome assembly GCA_024398755.1 of Bacteroidaceae bacterium. Lineage (GTDB taxonomy): Bacteria > Bacteroidota > Bacteroidia > Bacteroidales > Bacteroidaceae > Colenecus. Next base: position 12,420 of record JAKSIQ010000042.1, read on the forward strand.
CTGCTTGCTTTTGAGAAATCGGTAGTTCGCACTGAGATCCCACATGCATTCCGTATCGTTGGCAGAACTCAACTCGTACCCGAATGGCTTGTCAAGATTGAACTGAGTCTCGGCGCCAAGACCGAAGTCGCTTGTGTATTCAATGCTGCTGCGGCATCCGAAGCGCTGGCCTCCGTTGCCCTTTTCCATATAATTGCTCTTGTTATGTTCTTTCGAGTAGCTGGCCGCCGCTCTGAAAAGCCAGTTCTTGTTGCTGTAGCCCGCATCGAGTGTGCAGCCTATGTTGCGGTAGTCGCTTTCACCCACAGACGGCTTCGAGTCAGTGAAACTCTGGATGTAGGTCACGTTGTGCCGCAAGTTGTGGCTGAGATTAAGCGTGAGTGACACATCATCGAACGGGTACGAGAAAAACAGCCTTTCAGAATGGTTCCAGTTGCCGTTTATGTTTTCCGGCCTGGTGCGTCGTGCACCGGTCTCACGGTCAATCATCGTAAGCGTTGAAATGGAGTTGCGTGTGGTTCCGTACGACACGTTTGCGCTCATCCATGTTCTCAGCATGAATTCCATACTTGCGTTCTGATTGAACGAACCCTTCAGATTGCGGTTACCTTCCGATATGTTCATGGGGTCGCTGTAGTCGGTCACACTTGAAAGTGACGAAATGCCTGGCAGGTTGCTGTTGCATGAATATCTGAAAGTAAGCTGGTCAAGCTTGAACAGCTTGATCTGCAGATTTGCCGAAGCGTTGTACGTCAGTCCTTTCTGCTGCAGGCTTTCGGGCCGTCCGGCAATGGTGCTGCTGTATTTTTCAACGACGGGTGTTGCCGTTCCGTATATGTTGAGCCGATATACCGAATCGGAAACGGTGAAATCAAGGTTGACTCCCTGTCTTATGCTTGAATAGTTCTGTGTATGATGCAGGCTGTCCACGCTTTGCAGGGCACCGTCCAGAATGTCATCATATTTGTCTTCGCTGTGATTTTCGGAATATGACAGGTTGTAACCCAGACCAAGCCAGCCGTTGCCGTCCTTGCCCAGTTCGCGGTTGATTGAGACACGTGTGTTGAAGCTCCTGTCCCCCGACGGCGATGTTACAAGATGCCTGATGGTCCTTGTGCTGTCCTTTTCCGGGTCGCCCGCCATTTTCTTCTGGTAGAAATGGCTGTATGAACTGTTTTCGCTTGTACTCTCGCTGTCGCTCGCGTTCATGCTTGCGCTGGCGTTGACGGAATACTTGGAGTCTTCGGAATAGCCAGTATAGAGACTGACATTGAAATTGTATCCATGACGGTTGGAATGCGATTTGTTGCTTTGCAACGTCGTGCTAATAGGACCTTGCCCCTCGTTGTTCAGCGAGTCGGTACTTGAACTTTCATTATTTGAATGTGAACCGTTCAGTCCGCCCGATGCGTTAAGGTAAACCCTTTCTCCAATTCTTTGTGAAACGTTGATGTTGCCGTTCCAGCTTCCGCTTCCGTAAAAGCTTTCACTCGTGCCGGTGCCTGTCTGGGTATAGTCAGGCATGTACGTGACATTCAGGCTTTCATTCTTCGTCCTGCTGGAATTGTCGCTGTAACTGGCCGATGCTCCTACCGTCGTCTTGCCGAATTCATGGTTATAGTACAGATTGCCGTACTGGCTATCGGATTCAAGCTGGTAGTTGTCCGGAATGTTTGACGCATTCCAGTATGTGCTTACATCGCCCTTGCCCGAAGCCCATGCAGACAGGTTCAGATCTGCCTGATACTTGTTGAACTTTTCGTTTGTGCCGGCACCGGCGTTGACAAACAGAGTCTTGTCCATGGGCTCATTGGTTTCCATGTCCATTATGTAATGGTTGTCGCTGTGGACATTGAGAGTGTCGTCGGGAACCTCATACACCTTCAGACTCTTGAGCTTGTCGCTCGGCATGTTGTTCAGGGCTATTGACATGTCGCGCTCAAAGAAATGCTCTCCGTTCAGACGTATCTCCTCTATGCTTTCTCCAAGATAGGTCAGGGCACCGTCCTCATATTTCAGTCCCGGCAGACGTCTTACCAGATCCAGAAGCACGCTTCCTGTAGGCATCTCATACGCCCCGGCATTGAAAATTATGGTGTCGCCATGCTGGTACATGCGCTGGAGCTCGGCAACGACCTCGGCCTCGGCCAGTGTGACAGGCTCGCTGTGAAGACATATCGAATCCAGTTCCACAACATACGCATCAATGCCTTCAATCTTGCTCTTCTGGGGCTGTATGATTGTGTCGAGCGTCTCCATTCCAAGATAGGTGACTTTAATGTGCAGACGCGTGTCCTTGAGTCTGTCCCTTATCCACATGGAGGTATAGAACGAGCCGTCTGTCCATGCCGAGGAACCGTCTGTCTGTGCGGTGTCGCCGACACAGGTGACAACCACGTTCGCGCCTTGCAGCGGGTATGCCTCCGGGCTGAACTCGTCGACGCCGAAAATCCGTCCGTTGCATTCATATATCTGTTTGACGTACAGCTTCATGCTGGCTGCCGATTGTGGGCTCGAATACCAGTCCTGTGCCTTTATGGTAAAGCTGAAGCAAAGTATTAATGCCAACGGTAACAGTAATCGCCTCATCAGAGTGTGCTGGTGGATTTGAAATTGCAATTTTATGCAAATATAGGAATCCGTTTTGAAATGCCGATGCGGCTCAGTGGAAAATTGGCGCGGGCTGAGTGCATATAATGGGGACACCGGCGTTTTGTAGCGCCTGAAAAAGGCTCAGTGGAAATTTAGTGGGGGTAAGCGTAAATAGAACGTATTCGCGAGCTATTATTTCTCCAGCGGTGAGTGAATACGCCTGTTTTGCTCACGGACTAGCCATTTTCCAGACCGCGGTGAGTGAATACGCCTGTTTTGCTCACGAGCTAGCCATTTTCCAGACCGCGGTGAGTGAATACGCCTGTTTTGCTCACGGACTAG
>JAKSIQ010000043.1 GCA_024398755.1 Bacteroidaceae bacterium
TGGCGGGGCGGACCGGGTAGCGGAAGCAGAGGGCCCACAGGCCGATGTATGCTGTTGCAAACCGGATGAAGAAAATCCAGGATGGCGACAGCCCATGGCTCAAAAGCACCTTGGTGGAAACGAATGTGGCACCCCACACCATCATGACTGAGATGGCTGTCAGATGCGGCAATATTCTGGCCCTGCTCATATTTTTATCCGAATGGACTACAAAAGTAGTCTTAATTATTTATTTTTGTGAGAATGCAGAATACGATGAAATAAATTCTCATGGAATTATACTTTTCACTGATTGTTCCGGTGTTCAACAGGCCGGACGAGGTAAAAGAACTGTTGGAAAGTCTCACATTGCAGACAGACAAGAGATTTGAGGTGGTGATTGTTGAGGACGGTTCGACCAGGCCATGCAAAGAGATTTGTGATGCTTACAAAGAGCGGTTGGACATCTGTTATCTTGACAAGCCCAATTCAGGCCGCAGTAAGACCCGTAATTTCGGAATGGACCATGCATCTGGTAACTATTTCATCATATTTGATTCCGACTGCATCATGCCACCCCACTATATTGAGACCGTCAGAACGTGTCTGGAGCATGATTTCACCGACTGTTTTGGAGGACCCGACAGTTCAGACAGCAGCTTTTCCAACCTGCAGAAGGCCATCAGCTATTCCATGACCTCGTTCATGACGACCGGCGGTATTCGTGGCGGCATGAAGAACGTGAACAAATTCACTCCCCGTTCATTCAACATGGGCATTTCAAAGGCTTGTTATGAAAAGGTTGGCGGATTCAAAGATATGATAGGTGAAGATATTGACATGAGCTTCAGAATCAGGGAAAACGGCTTCAAGCCACGGCTGCTGCCTGAAGCTTTCGTATGTCATAAGAGACGCAGCACACTGAAAGGTTTCTTCAGACAGGTAAGGACTTTCGGAAGGGGCCGCATTCTACTGAACAAAATGCATCCCGGAGCTCTGAAACTTGTTCATATGCTTCCTGCAGCATTTGCTGTGGGCAATGTTCTGCTGCTTCTGGCGGCTGCGTTGTTTCAAAGCTGGTACTGGCTGTTGCCCATTGCCGTGTATGTGTTGTGCATATTCATGGAATCACTCATCAGGGAGCGGAGCGTCAGGGTTGCGGTCATTTCCATAGCTGCAGCATATGTCCAACTGTTCGGTTACGGTATAGGGTTCATTGATGAGTGCATTACTCACAAGGCATCACGTACCACACAGGAGAAGTTATATTGATATAATCGTTTATGACAAGTATTTGTGCTGTTTGAATGATAATTATCATTTATTGTTTTATCTTTGTTGTGACAACACTGTTATAATCCGGCAGACTTATGAAAGTAACCATTGATCCCATTGCGGGCAAATCGGCCCAGATCATTGAGACCCTCATGGGTTCGGAAGACATGCCTCAGGATCCGTCACTTGAGTTCAAGCTCAGGCTGTGCGTTGAAGAGGTGGTCGAGAATATTGTCCGATACGCATACAAGGACGGCAAGGGTTTTGTGGAAGTGGGCACCGAAATCAAAGACGGCGCCTTGTACGTTTCATTCCGCGACGGCGGCGTGCAGTTCGACCCGCTGGCCAAGGATGATCCGGACATTACGCTGAGTGCCGAAGACCGTCAGATTGGCGGGCTGGGCATTTTCCTTTGCAAGCAGATGATGGACAAGTTGGATTACGAATATAGGGACGGATGCAACTGTCTTACCATGGTCAAGTATCTGTCATGACCGTAAATGGCCGATGAAAACAATGTAAACGGGAAAAGAAAGTTCAACAAAAAACTATAACACATTATGAAAGTTACAATCAATCAGGACGGCAATAAGTTCAACGTTATTCTTGAAGGCCGCCTCGACACCACCAACGCTGACCAGTTCCAGAAGGACATTGAACCGCTGATGAACGGTGACAAACCTGAAATTACTCTTGACTGCAAGGCTATGGAATACACTTCCAGCCAGGGTCTGAGAATGTTCCTCATGTTGCAGAAGAGCGTGAACTCACGCGGTGGAAGCATGGTAATGACGGATATGAACCCTCAGGTGAAGGAGGTTTTTGACATTACCGGTTTTTCAAACATCATCAAGATAATCTGATTTTCCCTGGACATGCAAATACCTGAGAGGATACAGAATTTCAGGGACCTGGGAGGAATCATAAATTTGGAAGGGCGTACCGTAAGGCACGGCCTTCTGCTTCGTTCTGCCGCATTGGTGGGAGCATCGGACCAGGACATTGAACTGCTGTCGGAAACTTACAGGGTGCGCACGGTGGTCGATTTCCGCTCGGACCACGAGGTGATGCTGTCACCCGACCGCGATATTCCGGGTGCAATAAACGTGCATCTGCCCATGATTGACTCGAACGGAAACGTGTGGCGCGACATTATGGGCGACGCCATTGACGGCGATCCGCTTGAGATGCTGGTCAGACGCGCATCGACCCCGCTGGTGCAGCAACTGGCCCGTGACATGTATATTGACCTGACAATGAAGCCTCTGGCACAGGGTCAGTACGCCAAGTTCATGAGGCTGGTAATTGATACGACCGATGGTGCCGTGCTGTGGCATTGTTCGCAGGGCAAGGACCGCACCGGAATTGGAGCGGCACTTATTCTGGCGGCTTTGGGATGCGACAGAGAGAGCATAGTCAGAGATTACGACATTTCAAATCTGCATTATGCCGATCAGGTGGCCGGTTTCATCAGGAACATGAATGTTACCGATCCCGATGCCATAATGGTGATACGCACGTTCGTCGGAGCAAACGTTGACTATTTCTGCCAGGCGCTCGATGCCATGGAGAAGGATTACGGCACTCTTTACGGATATGTCAGGAATTGTCTGGGACTGAATGAACAGGAGATTCAGATTTTGAGGGACAGATATCTGGAATAGGTAATGGAACAGGACAGCTTGGAGAAATATGGGCTTGACCCGCACTGCACCATGATGCTTGAGGAATACCGCGAGCACAAGGACTCTTTCAACAGGATTCTGGAGATATCGACCGGCTGCATAAAAAATCTGCTGAAGCAGAACGGCATTATGGTGACAGCCGTCGAGGGACGCGTAAAGTCAGAAAAGAGTCTGGCGGGAAAACTGGAGCTGAAGGGCTACAAGTACCATTCGCTGAGCGACATTACCGACATTATAGGTACCCGCGTCATTACGTTCTACACTGACGATGTTGACAAGGTTGCCGCACTGGCCGAGAACTCTTTCGACATTGACTGGGAGAATTCGGTTGACAAGCGCAAGATGCACCAGCTGGACAGTTTCGGCTACATGTCTTTGCACTACATCTGCCGCATTCCAAAGTCCATGTACTTTGATGAAGCCCACCCCGAGATAAACACCACGCGCTTTGAAGTGCAGCTGCGCACCACCCTGCAGCACATGTGGGCCAACATGGACCATGACTGCGGTTACAAGGGCGAGGTTGAGATTCCACGCGAGCATCTTAGGAACATGATTCGTCTGGCAGGCGTTCTGGAACTGGCCGATGACGAGTTCTCACGCATACGCACCGCAGTGAACGACTACCGCCGTCAGGTGCAGAGTCTGGTGGCTGGCGGCAAGTTCAGTCAGGTGTTGCTTGACGTTGACACGTTCCGCAGCTATCTGAACATGAAGCCTTTCGACAAGTTGAACCGCAGGATTGCAGCCATAAACCAGGCCGAGATTCATGACGCGTCGCTAATGCCGTACCTGCGCATGTTCAAGTATCTGGGTTTCAAGACCTTAGGAGACATTGAGAACTTGAAGAAAGAGAGTTCGGACGATGCCTACCAGCTGGCCACTCTCGAGATTGGCGGTACCGACCTTGACATAATATCGGCCACAGTAGCCTTACAGGACCTGTGCATTGTGCACATTCTGAAGTCCGGAAGCGGCGAAGACGGCCTGGCCGCCTTCTTTGACGAGCTGAACGGCCCGTCGGACTACAACCGCAAACGCGCGCAGCGTCTCGTGGAGAAGTGCGCACGTCTGCCGTTCATGAACAAGAAGAAATAAGTTTCAAAAAATCATTCTTTCTTCTTTCTGAGAAGGTACCAGATGATTGCTGTCAGCAGTGCAGCAAACATCAGGCCTAACGATACGAACGATACCGCATCGGTTATTTTCAAGGAAGTGGGACGGAACTCCATTACCACTTTATGGTTGCCTGCCGGTACGTTCACGGCACGAAGGATGTAGTCGGCACGGAACAGTTCCGATTCCTTACCATCTATCAGAACTTTCCAGCCCGGATAGTATATTTCGGAGAACACGACCGTTCCACCGTTTACCGATGTAACACCGTATGTCAGTTCATTTGGCTTGTATGAGTCAAGGGTGACAGTAGCGCCATCATTCGATGGCAGAGAACCGGCAGCTGGGGCGATGTTGGAAAACTGTTTGTCAACTACAGCCACATGACGAACGTCTATGCGATCAAGCGCATCTATCTCCTGGTTCGCATTGTCCACATATACTATGTCATTTACAAACCACGCATTGCCAAAAGCATTCTGATTGAGCATTGGAACCGGCTGTCCATTTTGCGGCAAAATGAAATAACGGGTGTTCAGCATATTCAGGACCGGCAGGTTACCAGTATCCATGGTTGTTGCGAACCGCGACATCTCAGGTGCAATATGATACTCGATAAGTTCTTGATAACGACGCAGTTTGGCTGCATGATAGCCACCAATGCTCTTGTGATAATATGATGTGTTGTTCTCGTTGAAAGTGTCTGTCGTAAAGTTCAAGACACGGAAATCGGGAGTCTTGTCCTGCAGTATCTGTTCATCGGCTTTTGTCATTTGGTAGATTGCGGTCTTGGATGCAGGATTGCGGAACATTTCATTACTCAGATAACGCTTGTCAACGCTCCACAAATCGATAAGACAGATGGCCGCCAGCACAACTACAGCTATGTTGGACTTCATTTTGCCTTTTCCCGCCATCATGGCAACAATAAAACCGGCCAGAATGAACAACAGGCTACGCCAGGCATCCTGGGAAATCATGGCATGACGTGACGCTTTCAGATTTGCCATAAAATCAGCCATGGGGAACTGCTGCCCCGCCTCACGGTAGCTTTCCATCAGACCATTGAAGGCCGATGTCTCCGACCTGGTAATGACAGGTCCGGCAAGTGAAGGGAATAATGCCACCAGCAGGACTATGCCACCGGTTATGGCAAAACTTTTCCATAGCGCACTGAACGCTCTGTTGTCTTTCAGTGACACGAGTTTGAAATATTCCACCAGTCCAAGCACTCCAAGCAGAGGTATTGTGAATTCGGCAATGACCAGAATTGACGATACTGTTCTGAACTTTGAATACATGGGAATGTAATCGATGAACAGATTGGTAAGCCACTGGAAGTTATGGCCCCATGAAAGAAGTACGGAAAGCAATGTGACACCTGCCAAGGCCCATTTCAAAGGGCCACGGACAAGTATCAGCCCCAAAACGAACAGCAGGCATATGAACGCACCAGTATAAACTGGACCACATGTCATTGGCTGCTCGCCAAAATACTGAGGTAACTGTCTGTACAACGAATTGTATTTCTTATCGGCAACCTTACTGGCAGCCTTACTGTCTGCCATTGTCAGCATGGCGTTGCCACGGCTGGTAGCCCCACCCTTGGAATTCGGCACAAGCAAGGTCAGGGTTTCATCTATTCCATAGCTCCACTTGGTAATGTAGTCGCGGTCCAATCCGTGCTTTGACTGATTGGCATGATTCGCATCGACCAGTTCGGAGCCTCCACGCATGGTCTCCTTACTGTACTGGTAAGTATGGTAAATGTTCGAGAAATTAACCGCCACACCCATAAGACCGGCTGCAACAAGAACAGCGGTCGATATGAGAAATGATCTGAACGCATTCTGTCTGATGGCATCGATCAAATATGCTATGAACATTGCCAGCATGACAAACAGAAAATAGTAGGTCATCTGCAAATGGTTTGACAGTATCTGTAGCGCTGTGAAGAATGCTGTGACAAAGAATCCCAGCAGATACTGTCTTCGGTAAACCAGCACCATACCCGCTATAGTTGGCGGAATGAATGCCAGTGTCATGACTTTCCATATATGTCCGGCAGCTATGATTATGAAAAAATACGATGAAAACGCCCATGCTATTGCACCCAACGCAGATATCGGCACGGAACATTTTAACGTGCGCAAGAGTATGTAGAATCCTATAAGCAGTGCATAGAGATACCATACGTATGCCGGAAGAAACAGATTGTAAAGGCGCTCTATCTTTGTGAGCAGTCTGGATGCCGGATATGATGGCGCCGACTGATAGGTTGGCATACCGGAAAACAGAGCGTTTGTCCATCGTGACTGCTCACCGGTCTGCTGCATGTATTGTCCCACTTCCTGCCCTGCGCCAATTACGGCAACAGAGTCATGCTGTGAGATGGTCTTTCCACTGAATGCCGGCGACATGTACACGGCGGCAATGATCACAAACAGGGCAATAGCCAGAACATCAGGTAAAAACCTTTTTAGAGTCTGTTTCATAAATTGATTCTTGAAGTGACACAAAGGTAAACAAAAACTGCCGCACTACAACGTTCAAACGAATGGCAGACGCAACACGAACCAGATGTGGCGTGCAACGGTGCCTGCCAGTCCGTAGTGTCTGGCCATGATATTAAAACGTTCCTTGAGCGATGCCATGCGGTTTCGGGTGGTTGTACCTTCGTTCAGGTAGTCGATTATTATTGTGTGGGTGTTGTGCAGCCAATGGCTGTCCTTCATTATGCGAATGCACCAGTCCTGGTCGGCAGAGTAGCGGTACTGCAAGTCATACAGGTGGCTCTTTGCCATCACAGCACTTGCGAAGAAGGCCTGATGGCATACCATCATTCCATTCTTGAAACTTTTCCATGTAAGCTGTTCCGGAGCGCGGAATCTTCTGGGACCAAGGTCATTACCTTCCGCATCCATAAGGTTTGTCTCACCATACATGACATCAGGATATCCGTTACCATCGGGTACCGATTCTGCCATAGCAGCCAACGTATGGGGACTGTGAAAACGGTCACCTGCATTCAGGAAACACAAATAATGCCCTGTTGCCAACGCTATGCCTTTGTTCATGGCGTCGTATATGCCTTTGTCCGGTTCACTGACTACTTTGGTCACGATTCCATTATACCGACGTACTATGTCCAATGTGTCATCTTTCGACGCACCATCAATGATGATATATTCAATGTCTTTGTAGGTCTGCCCGGCCACGCTCTGAAGTGTAGTTTCAATAGTGCCTGCGGCATTATAGCATACGGTTATGATTGAGAATTTCATCGCTTGTCTTGAATGAGTGCTTTGTAAAGTTCTATATGTTGGCTTGCAACTACCTCCTGGCTGAAGCTGCTGAGGGCTTTGCTCACGGCAGCCTGACCCAGAGCTTCCTTATTCCTGCAATTCAGAATCCACTCAATTCCTGCGGTGAAATCGGCGGTATTCTTATACTGAGCCACGTAACCGTTCTGCAAATGGTCTATCATTTCAGGTATTCCGCCGATGTCAAATCCCACGCATGGCGTACCGCAAGCCAATGACTCGGCTATGGTGTTGGGCAGATTGTCCATAAGAGACGGTGTGACAAACATGTCGGCTGCCTGATACATCATAGCTGCCTTCTCAACCGATGACACAAATCCCATGGCATGCACCGGGTAAGGCAACAAGGCAGCCACCTGATCAGCATTGCTGCCCATTACAATGAACTCAACGTCATAGTTTCGTGCTTTGAGCAGATGCGCAGCCTCCACTAAATAATCTATACCCTTACGCTTGTCTGTAACCTTTTGTGAGGCAAAGAGTATCAATGGCTTGTCTGAAGGCAACTGCAGCTGACGCCTCACTTCCATACGGTCATGTGGCTTGAACACGGCAGTATCTATGGCGTTGGCTATGCAGCTGATGGGATGAGCGTTCAACAAAGCACTGGACAACGCTTTTGACTCCAGCCAATGGCTGCATGTCACAATATTGAAATCTACAGAATCAAACAGCTTCCGTTTTTTATTGAACGTGACAAATGACAGATCTTTTGTCCTGTTTCCACGCAAATACCGGCAATTTGAGCATTGGGTCTGGAATTTGTCACATTCGTCACTGTAATGACATATACCGGTACAGGCCCACATGTCATGCATAGTCCATACCACCGGCTTGCCGCTGTTGAATATCTTTTTCATGTTCTTGAGCGACAGCATACCCTGCTGTGTCCAGTGAATGTGTATTACATCGGATTCACGGAACTCTTCAGTAAGCGTGACGTCAAAACCGGTATTTGCAATGGACACTTCAAACAGGTGGTTCCTGCTGAAACGATTGTTCATCCAGATTACGCCACGTTCCCATATGAATCGCAGTCTGGCTACAACCCCATGGGGAATGGCAGCTACGGCAGCATCGGCAATCCCACAATCGCGCACAAGCATACGTGCCTTGACCTCCGGATTTCCGTTCAAAGCCTTCATCAGACGGTTGGCAGCTATAGCCGCTCCGCCATTCATCTGTGAGGTGCTGATTATAAGTATTTTGAGCATAATTACGGAACCGATATCATTGTATACGAATCATATATGATTTTAGGAATATGTTGAAGGAACATGGCCTTATGCGGACTGTCGGCATAATCGTATTGCACCATGTCCATAATGCTGTAACATTTCCTTCCAAAATTGGCTGCGTATATTCCTACTGATGAGAAATCCGAACAGAAGTCAATTGGATAGGAATATAGGACGTTTTCCAGCTTGCAACTCTCGTTCAATTCAAAGATGCTGTTCCCGAATACAGAATTGATGCCCTGACGATATAATTGCTGTAATGAAGCGTCCTGGTAAAAAATCGGATGGAACTTGTAAGCGACTTTCTTATAGTTGTTGTTGATGAAGAAACTTCTCAAGCGTTCGAATAGCTTCTCGGGAAATACGTTTCCAAGAGCTATGGCAAGACTGGCATCAACGGACAGTATAATATCGGGAACGACATCGAGTTCAATTTTCGAGAAAGGTGAACTGATAAGTATACGCGGACCCGGAAAGCCGGGAAAAGCTCTGGCGGATGTTGCAATTGTTCCAAGAAAATATTTGTTGTCAACATCACAGAATGACTTTTTCAAGGCATAGAACCATGGTACGGCTCCAGATAGCATTTTTATGATAAAATGGGCGAATCTACCGGATAATTCCGGCAGTTCTTCGCTTCTCAAATATGATGCTGCACCCTCTTCTATAACATAGAACCCCGCACATTGGTTCATTGTTACCAAAGCGCTGTGTATATCAGAATTGGTATTGGGTAAATAAAGGGAGAACAAATCTCCACAAAAAAACCTGTTCAATTCCCTATTCATATGGCGAATGTTCCTGAATCCCCTGAATACATTCCAATTCTGGAACACTCTGGTACAGTTCTCGGGAAGCAGACCGTTCTGAAGGCTTATGACATTTGAGTAATTGCTTTCGGGAGGAAGCGATCTGTATCTTTCCATCAGAACGAAAAGGCAGTCTTCAGGACAGATATGATTGTCTTTCACATACTGATCAACAACCAGATATGTAATATGGCTATGGACAAAGAATAAATGTTTCATATGTCATATATTACATGTGACTCAAAGGTGTCTGACCAGTTCCTTTGCCTTCTGGTATTCCTGTGGATTGCCTATATCAATCCAAGTGCCATTCAATAAATAGCTGACAACTTTATAGTTCTTTTGTATCAGCATGGATAGAAAATCTGTTGCGTTGACGAATTCTCCATTCGGAATCAGTTCCAGCAGTTCTCTCTTAATAAGATATATTCCCGCATTTGCATAATAATTGAAAGTCGGCTTTTCCTGAATGCCTTTGACTGTACCGTCCATATTCAGAATTCCATATGGAACAGATACGGTGTAAGGAACGGAAGCTACACTCATATCGGCACCGGTCTGCTTGAAATGCAGATAAAACTCCTCCAGATTGATATCAGTTATGGCATCACTGTTCATAAGAAGGACAGTGTCATTCTCCACATTTGTAACATATCTGATACCACCTAATGTGCCAAGGTATTGCGGTTCTCTGAATGTATGTACCATGATGCCGTCAACGGGATTCCTGAAATGCTCTTCCAGCTGTTCCTTCAGGTAGTTGACGGTCACTGACACATTTCTGATTCCGTATGAGATGACATGCTCAACAATATAGTCAATGATAGGTTTCCCATTCATTGCAAGCAGTGGCTTAGGTGTCTTATCCGTCAGCGGACGAAGCCTTTCCCCCCGGCCTCCTGCCATAAGGACCGCATCGACAGGAAGATATGACTTGCGCTTCTTCAAATTCAACAAATCAACAATTCTCATCTGCTCATCCAATATTGGAATCAGCTCAATTCCTTTTTCTTTTGACTTGCGTATTTCATTGACATCAAAGCCGGACTGCGGCAGATATGAAAATGACTTGTGGCAAATATCAATGACACATGAATCAAGAGTGTAACCTTCAAGCAGACTGCGACGTATATCACCATCGGTCAACGTTCCACAAACCCGTCCCTCTGAATCGATGACGAAGATGGTTAGAGCTTCATTCTTGCCCAAGTTGTTGATTGCCCTGAGGGCTTCCAGAATTGTCCTGTCCTGAGAAATCGTATATTGTTCAAACATAACAAATCAATTTGCGTTTTTTAGAATATTTTCTGCAAGCATGAAATCATAAATATCATCAATGTCAATGGATGATTCCTTCGGCATTACATATTTGACACGTCTGGTAAATCCGCCAAGACCTTTCTCTTTAAGATTCTGTACGTTGATCACGTATATCGCTCCATTGAACTCATATGATACCGGCAGGTTCTGTCTTCCAAGAGCCTGCTTATTATAGACCAGCTCGACAAATCCTTCTTCATTGTCCATGCACAAAACGGACGGCGCATGAGATTTTGTGACCGATACAACCATATCAATATCATCACGGCACATTGAAATGGCCTCCCTCACCTGATTGACAGTACGCAACGGTGATGTAGGCTGGAGCAGGAGTATCTGTTTGTAATGGCGGCCATGATTCTCATAATACGATATCGCATGAAGAAGAACGTCATTTGTTGTCGCTGAATCTGTAGCAAACTCAGCAGGCCGCAAAAACGGTACTTTCAGATTATATTGTTCAACAACATCAATTATTTCACGACTGTCAGTTGAAACGCAAATGTTGTCATCAGAAGTTATGGCACGGGCAACATCAATGGAATGACATATCAACGGTTTCCCGCACAGATTCCTTATGTTTTTCCCGGGAAGTCCTTTGCTTCCACCGCGCGCCGGTATAACGACCAGAAGACTGTCCATATTATAAATCGTAAAAATGTTTCATCACTATGCCCTGCAATGGATATCGTTTCAGAACATCAACTATTGCGTGACATGTATCCGCTTTGTAATAAGGATTGTCTATGTTGTCAGGAACATAGGCTATGACTTTTTCCAGTCCGTCAATAATTCCTTTGACAGAACAATCACAATGGAAAACACTTGTTGCGGCAATTCGGCCTTTCTGCCGGTCACCTATGTCCAAAGTCGGCAGGCCGAAACCTGGAACCTCAATTATTCCGCTTGAAGAGTTACCTACAACCGCTTTGACATACCTGAGCACAGAGAAATACCGTTTCTGCCCCAATGATGACACAAACATACATCTGTGTTTGTTCTTATCTACATATTCCTGAATTCTTCTGACGATAATTCTGGAATCAGTATCCGAATTTGAATATGTAAAGATAACATTGTATTCCCTGAAATTGTCAAGGGCTGCCAGAATATTGAGAATCTGTTCTTCCGATGACATTTGCGACAGAGTCTCCGGATGATACGTTACCAGTAATGTCCGGTCCGATATCTTGAAGTGCAATGACTCTTCAAGCTCTTCCTTTCCGATAACAGGAGTTTTAAGGATATTTTCAACGCCAAGAGCCCCGACATTGAAAACAGTGTCAGGCTGTTCTCCGAGCTGTATTACCCGTTTCCGATATGCCTCGGTTGATGTGAAATGCAAGTGACTCATCTTTGTGATGGCGTGACGTATGGAATCATCAAATGCGCCTTCAGTTATCTCGCCGCCATGCAAGTGGGCTATTGGAATCTTATAGATAAGTGCAGTGGAAGCTACGGCCAACATTTCGTAACGGTCGCCAAGAATGAGAACCAAATCAGGTTTGAGGACTTCAAAAGCATCGGCAAATCCCATTACTCCACGACCTATGGATCTGGCTGTGGCATTTGCGCAATCCGGAGCCTCGTCATCCGCCATTGGAACCTTGTAATCAATCGAGAAACCGTCCCGTTCAATTTCCATATAGGTTTCACCCTGAAACTTGGACAAGTGCTGATTGGTGGCTATTATCTGAAGCTGGAGCTGCGGGTCTTCCTTAATGGCTTGCATCAACGTTCTCAATATGCCATATTCGGCACGCGAGCCTGTGACTACACAAATCTTTCTCATAATTCAATAAGTTCTTCTTCGGAATAATCACGGGTTGAAATCTGACCAAGCACTTCTGCCCAACGCATAGGAGAGATTCCTGTTCCAGGACGCTTTACAGTCAGATTTTCTTCTGTGAAGACTTCACCTTTCCTAATGGCACAAGCTGCAACTATGGATTTGCGGGCAACGCATATATTACCTCTTTCACTGTCAGTCACTTTCTTTACGCCATCACCTGCAGCCTGCTCGATATTGCGGATTGCCGATACCATAGCTTTAAGTTCATCGGGTTCCAGAGAAGCCTTATGGTCAGGGCCTTCCATATCACGGTCCAGTGTGAAATGCTTCTCAATGACTGTTGCGCCCATTGCGACTGCTGCAATAGGGACTTCAATACCTTTGGTATGATCGGAATAACCCACCTCGACACCAAATTTTTCCCGGATGGCATCCATTGCCTTGAGATTGACATCCTGATATGGTGTAGGGTATTCCGTATTGCAATGAAGTATGGTTATCTGCTCTTTCTTTACACCAAACTCCATTATCACTTTCACGGCTGCTTCAATATCTGAAAGTTCACACATACCCGTTGAAAGAATTACAGGTTCGTGATAACCGGCAATCTTTCGCAGGTAGGGATAGTTGGTGATTTCCCCCGATGGAATCTTCCATAAATTGAGGTTCAGACTATGCAGATATTCAACGCTGTCCAAGTCGAATGCCGTAGAGAAGAATTTTATTCCTTTTTCCTTGCAGTATGCTATCAGTTCTTCGTGTTGGGCGGGTGTCAACTCAAGTCTTTTCAGCATTGTGAACTGGGAATTGCCTTCCATTCCAGTGTTTGCCTTCTGATATGAAGCCATCCTGGCAGACTTCGACACCAGTTTTTCTGTCTTGAATGTCTGGAACTTGATATAGTCCACGCCGGCTTCAACAGCCTTGTCCACAAGTTGTTTTGCCAACTCAATGGAACCGTTATGGTTTACACCTGCTTCCGCTATGATAATGGTATGTTTCATCTGCGTACAATTGTGCCAGCTGGTATTATGCTGCCGGCAGGCACTTCTATGCAATTATACAATACTGAACCACTGCCTATGAAAGTTTCATTCCCAATTTTGGTCATTCCGTTGACCATCACACCTGTCGAAATATGACAGAAATCCCCGATTTCGACTTCATGTTCAACATTGGCCATTGTGTTGATGATGCAGTTCCTGCCAATTCTGGCATCTGCATTAACCACACATTTATGAAGAATGACTGAACCTTCTCCTATTGTGGCATACTTGGAAACTGTTGCATCCGAGGCAATGACTGTAGCCAGTTTCCCGCCTGCCTTTTCAATTTTTTCCGCTATTCTGTGACGTATCGCAGTACTCTTGATCTGACCGACAGTAATGACGAACTCGGCTTTATCGACATACATAGGAATATCATCATCGGTTCCTATGACCTTATAAGCTAAAACCTGTTTCCCAACTTCTTCAGGCTTGTCAAGAATGCCCATAATGACATAACCCGCACTTTCAGCCACGTCTATGACCGATTTGCAATGGCCGCCACCGCCAACCAATATGAGAGGTTTCTTTTCCATCATTTTTCCAATCTTACGCTTGAAGGAATATTTACAACTCTATCCGCAAACCAGACAGTGTTCTTGAGACCGTCATTTCCGCACTTTTCAAACATAGGAAGACGGTTCATGAGTTCCCAAATAGGACGAGTCATCACACCATTGTCGTTGGTTTCCTGAAGGAACTCCAACTGAGCCTCCTTGTCTTTCAGAATCACAACATTCAGCCAGTAGTTGGAAAAACAATTCTCCGGCTCAACAAAGAACTGAATATCATCCATACCCTTGAAGAACTCAGCGTATGCAGCAGCCGTTGCACGTTTGTCTGCCACATATCGGTCCAGATTCTCCAGCTGAGCACAACCGAGTGCGGCATTGATATTAGGCATACGATAGTTATAACCGATATGGTCGTGACGGAACTCCCATCTGTGGGGAATCTTTGCCTGAGTGGTGATGTGCTTGCAGTAATCGCCCATCTTCTCATCATTGAAGAGAAGCATACCGCCACCACCTGTGGTAATGGTCTTATTGCCGTTGAAACTCAATGCTCCTACCTTCCCGAAAGTTCCGGTATGCTGACCTTTGAAACGTGAGCCGATGCTTTCAGCCGCATCCTCAACCAACTCGATATGCCACTCCTTGCAGATGGCAGCAATCTCATCTATACGGACAGGGCAACCGAAAGTATGCATCGGAACACAAGCTTTGACTCTGCGACCGGTATGCTTGTTATAGCAGGCCAGTCCGTCATTGTCTTCGTATGCGAAGTCGTAACTCTCTGGAACATCTGTCTTACGGTTCTTACGGATTTCAGCATTCCCGGTAAGCCATTCCTTGAGCGCATCAGGCGAGAGGCCCATCGTGCTCTTATCGACATCAATGAATACAGGATGTGCACCTATGTATGAGAGAGCATTACAGGTAGCGATGAACGTGAGGGCCTGAGTCAGCACCTCATCATCACGCTTTACGCCGGCAAGCATAAGTGACATGTGAAGGGCATTGGTTCCGGAAACGCATACTACAGCACGTTTGGCCCCAGTGTATTTTGCGACTTCATCCTCGAACTTATCCACAAACTTTCCCACAGAGCTCACAAATGTAGTGTCAATACACTCATTCAGATACTCCTTTTCCCTGCCCAGGAACTTAGGAACGGCAAGCGGAGTAAACTCCTGATTACCGTAAAGGTCTTTGATGAAGTTGATTATTCTGGAATATTTCATGT
>JAKSIQ010000044.1 GCA_024398755.1 Bacteroidaceae bacterium
TCTGACACGTTCCAAAAGCATGGCATTCTCAAGAGCCAGACCTGTATTCTCTTCTCTCAGACTGAAATACTGGCCAATGGACGATCTTGCCTTCATGATACTGCCGGAAATGGTGCCGGCAGATGAAAAGATGAGCAGATTGCGGGTGTCACCGAATGAGAACAGAATAAGAAGCGACAGGCCTTCCAAAAGGACGAACAGGAAGGCACTGCCGTGTCTGATGAAGAAGTCAAAGAGAGCCCTCACCCTTCTGTACAGATTGTTATCTCATCAGGAATGAGAAATTTTCAACATTCTTGAGCGCAATTCCAGTACCTCTGGCAACACTGAGAAGAGGCTCTGAGGCAACATGGAATTCAATTCCTATCTTTTCGGTCAGACGTGCGCTGATACCGCGCAGCTGAGCACCGCCACCAGACAGGAATATTCCGTTCTTGAGAATATCGGCATACAGTTCGGGAGGTGTATTTTCAAGCGTTCCGACAACAGCCTGTTCTATTCTGGAAATTGAGCGGTCCAGACAATGTGCAATTTCCTGATAGCAGACAGGTATTGACATAGGCATCGCCGTAATCTTGTTAGGGCCGTTGACAATATAGTCTTCGGGAGCGTCCTCTCCAAGCTCAGTGATGGCAGCTCCGACATTGATCTTTATTCGTTCGGCCATACGTTCGCTGACTTTGATGTTGTGCTGACGTCCCATGTAATCCTGAATGTCGGCTGTAAAGTCATCACCTGCAACCTTTACCGAATTGTTTGATACAAGACCGCCAAGTGAAATGACAGCGATTTCCGTTGTACCACCACCTATATCGACAATCATATTGCCTTCAGGTGCCAGTACGTCAATGCCTATGCCGATTGCCGCAGCCATTGGCTCAAACAGCATATACACTTCACGACCTCCAGCATGCTCCGCACTGTCTCTAACGGCGCGGAGTTCCACCTCGGTACAACCCGACGGAACGCCTATGACCATTTTCAACGATGGAGAAAAAAGATGATGCCCGGTATCTACCATACCGATAAGACCGCGCATCATGGACTCACAGGCGGCGAAATCGGCAATCACACCATTTCTGAGAGGACGTACCACGCGAAGATCCTTGTTGGTCTTCTCATACATCAGCTTTGCCTGGTTTCCCACAGCCACCATTTTGCCTGTACGGTCATTCATGGCAACAATTGAAGGCTCGTTTACAACGATTTTGTCATTGTTCAGGATAATGGTATTTGCCGTACCAAGATCCATCGCGAGTTCCTGTGTCAGTGAAAAAAGACCCATATCTGAATAGGATTAATTGTTCGAATCAATGTTTGAAGTGACGGAAGCCTGTCATAACCATTGTCATGTCATGCTGTTCGCAGTAATCAACAGACTCCTGGTCACGTACTGAACCACCCGGATGAATGACGTTCTTCACACCTGCCTTGTCTGCCAGTTCAACGCAATCGCTGAACGGGAAGAAAGCATCACTGGCCATAGCGGCACCTTCAAGTGAGAAGCCGAAGCTGTGAGCCTTTTCGACAGCCTGCTTCAGGGCATCGACTCTTGAAGTCTGACCTACACCGCTTGCAAGAAGCTGACCGTTACGTGCAAACACTATGGAATTGCTCTTGCTGTTCTTGACAATCTTGTTCGCAAAAAGCATGTCCTGAATTTCCTGCCCGGTCGGTTTGCGTGAAGTAACCAGTTTCAGATCTTCAGGAGTCTCCTGCTTCAGATCCTTTTCCTGAACCAGAACGCCGTTCAGAGCTGTGCGTACCGTCATGGCTGGCATTGCCTGCGGTTTGCGTACCAGAATAATGCGGTTCTTCTTCTGACCCAGAATTTCAAGAGCCTGCATATCATAATCGGGAGCGATTATCACTTCAAAGAATATCTTGTTGATTTCCTCAGCAGTAGCAGCATCGATCGGACGGTTTGCCACAAGGACTCCGCCGAAAGCCGAAACGGGATCACCGGCAAGAGCATCCTTCCAAGCCTCAACGAGAGTCGGACGGGTAGCGACGCCACAGGCGTTGTTATGCTTGAGGATTGCGAATGTGGTATCCTGGAATTCATCAATCAGGTCAACTGCAGCATTGATGTCAAGCAGATTGTTGTACGAAATCTCCTTGCCGTGAAGCTGGTCAAACATTGCATCAAGGTCTCCATGGAACACGCCCTTCTGGTGAGGATTCTCGCCATAGCGCATTGCCTTGTGACCGTCAAGAGCCAGACGGTAATGGTCATCGTCCTGGCCCTGTGAGAACCAGTTATAGATGCAACTGTCATAATATGAAGAAACTGCGAAAGCTTCCTTTGCAAACCAGCGGCGCTCTTCAAGAGTGGTCTGCGCACCGCGCTCGTTCAGTATATCAAGCAGAGGCTTGTACTGGTCTTTGCTGGCTACGATCACTGAATCGGCAAAGTTCTTTGCACCGGCGCGGATCAGTGAAATGCCGCCTATATCAATCTTCTCAATGATGTCCTGCTCCTGAGCTCCGCTTGCCACGGTCTGTTCAAACGGATAAAGGTCAACTATCACAAGGTCTATTTCAGGAATGTCGTATGCTGACATCTGCTGGCGGTCACCATCATTGTCTCTGCGGGCAAGAATGCCTCCAAAGACTTTCGGATGAAGAGTTTTGACACGACCTCCAAGTATTGACGGATATCCTGTCAGATCTTCTACTGCCTGACATGGAACGCCAAGCGATTCGATGAACTTCTTGGTGCCGCCTGTTGAAATGAGAGTGACACCCTCCTGGTGAAGTTTTGTAATGATTTCATCAAGTCCATCCTTGTGGAAGACCGATACCAATGCTGCTGAAATTCTTTTAGTCTGGGACATTATGTTTGCAAGTTGTTAGAATTACCTGAATTTTCTTTGTGCAAAAATAGTTATTTATCACCTTAGAATCAAACATTTCCACCCATTTTAGTCACAATTGGAAAAGAAAATCCATACATTAGCGCCAACTACACTTTTCAGCACTTACAACATGGACAGAAGAGATTTTCTAAAGGCACTTGCAGCCGCCGGCGCAATGGTTTCAATAAAAACTGACGGAGTAATGGACATCATGGCATCGGCCCTGCCTGCATCCGGTTCCACGACTTCGTCAGATGGCAAATTCGCCGACCTTGCAGCCATCATGAACGGAGAACCGGTCCCAATGCTCCAAGCCGCACTGAAAGAAATTGGAGGTATTGGCAGATTTGTCAAAAAAGGACAGAAAGTAGTCATCAAACCGAATATAGGCTGGGATCGTGCTCCGGAACTGGCAGGCAACACCAATCCGGAAATCGTTGCAGAAATGATCAGGTTATGTCTTGAGGCTGGCGCATCGGAAGTCAAGGTTTTTGACCACTCCTGCGACCGTCAGGCAAACTGCTATCCGCACAGCGGCATTGAAGCCGCCGTCAAAAAAGCAGGAGGCATAATGCTGCCTGCAGACCAGAAGTCGGAATACGTGAACGTCCAGATTCCAAAAGGAAAGATACTGAAGAACGCACTGGTTCACAAGGCAATAGTTGACTGCGACATATGGTTCAATGTCCCTATTCTGAAAAACCACGGCGGAGCTCTCATGACTGCCGCCATGAAGAACCACATGGGTATCATATGGGACCGCATGGCCATTCACCGCGGCGGACTCCACCAGTGCATAGCGGACTTATGCACATACAAGCCGGCTGCACTGCACATCGTTGACGCATACCGTACCCTTGCAACCAACGGACCACAAGGCCAGAGTGCCAATGATGTCGTTCTGACCAAGGCCCTGTTCGCATCGACCGACATTGTCGCAGTTGATACGGCGGCAGGAAAGTTCTTCACCCAGATAAACAAGAGCATAAAGTTCGAAAACATAGAACATATTTCTGACGGTCAGGCTCTTGGACTTGGCACAATGAACCTGGACGACATAAACGTGCATAAAATCAAACTTTAATGAATACCCTCAGAATCATTAGGACTGCCGCCGCTGTTGCGCTTACAGGCGTCCTTACTTTCGGATTCATTGACCTTGGCGGCATACTTGATAATCCGCTGCTTCAGAAAATACAGTTCGGCCCTGCCCTGCTGTCACTGAGCGCCGTCACTTTGGCATGCCTGATTGTCGCCACACTTTTATTTGGCAGAGTGTATTGTTCTACAGTATGTCCTCTTGGCATAATGCAGGACTTTTTCAACTGGCTGTCAGGAAAAATCAACAAAAAGAAAAAATACGGATACAAGCCTGAAAGCAAATGGCTACGCTACGGAACGCTAGCCATCCTGATTCTGGCATGGCTGTTCGGTTTTACTTTTCTTGTCGGGTTGCTTGAGCCGTACAGCGCATACGGACGCATGGCGGACGAGTTGCTAAAGCCATTGTACATACTTGGAAACAATCTGTTCGCATGGATATCCGAGAAAACCGGCAGTTACCGTTTCTTCAAAGTATTGCTTTCAATAAAGTCAGTCACATCGCTGGTGGTAGCTGTTCTGACTCTTCTAGTCATAGGGCACATATCATATCATCATGGGCGCACATGGTGCAATACCATTTGCCCGGTTGGTACTTTGTTAGGATTTTTCTCACGTTTTGCATTATTCCGTATAAAAATTGATACCGACAGATGTAACCATTGCCAGGCTTGCAGCAAAAAATGCAAGGCATTCTGCATAGACTCCAAAAACCAGACGGTTGACTACTCACGCTGCGTAGGCTGTTTTGATTGTCTGGATGTCTGCAAACAGAAGGCTCTCACCTACGGGATTACACGGAAGAAGGCCGATTCCGCAAGGGAAAAAGATGCTGTTGACGAATCGAAACGTCAGTTTCTGAAGTCAACTGCAGTTCTGGCCGCACTTGCCCCTCAGGCACTTCATGCAAAAGTTACAGGACTGGCTGGAGATAAGCACGTCCCCATGTCACCTCCAGGATCACTGAGTCACGAAAACCTGCTTCAGCACTGCACCGCCTGTCACTTGTGTGTGAGCAAATGCCCTTCGCATGTCCTCACGCCGGCTGGTCTTGAATACGGGCTTGGAGGCATTATGCAGCCGCTGATGAAATTCGACCACGGATACTGCAACTATGACTGTAACATATGCAGTCAGGTTTGTCCTAACGGAGCCATCAGACCTCTGACCGTTGAACAGAAACACAAGACACAGCCAGGACATGTAGTGTTCGACATCAGCAGGTGCATTGTGAACGTTCAGGGTACCAGTTGCGGTGCATGTTCCGAGCATTGTCCTGTCCAAGCCCTTCACATGATTCCGTACAAGGATGGTCTGACCATTCCTGAAGCCAACCAGGACATGTGCGTAGGCTGTGGAGGTTGCGAGTATATATGTCCTGTACATGCCGTACACATTGAAGGCAATCCGGTTCATCTTGAAGCCCGTCTACAGGAACAGAAGCAGAACATAAATACGGAAAATCTCGATTTCGGGTTCTGACAGGAAGACAGCCTTACGGTATATTTTTAATGAAATAGAGTTATGGAATTCGATGATTTGATCAGGAGCCGTTATTCATGTAAGAAATTCGACGGCACAAAGCAGATTGGCGAACAGCAGTTGAACGCCATTCTTGAAGCGGGCCGCATGGCACCTACCGCAAAGAACCTTCAGGAACAGCACATATATGTAGTCCAAAGCGAACAGGGGCTGGCTGCCATTGACCGGCATACTCCATGTCGTTACGGTGCCCCGACAGTGCTGGTGGTAGCCTACAACAAGAAGAACGTTTACACCTACCCCACATCGGCCGGGCCGGAAACAGACCACAGGCAGTCCGGAGTTGAAGATGCTGCGATAGTAGCCACACACCTGATGCTGGGTGCCGCCAATCAGGGTGTTGACAGCTGCTGGCTGAACTGCGTACATATTGACGACCTTCGCCACGACCTTGGCCTTCCTGCCGACGAAGACATTCTGATGCTTCTTGACCTTGGTTTTGCCGCCCCTGGAGCCGGCCCTCTTCCAAACCATTTCAGCCGCAAGCCGCTTTCAGAAACAGTCACATTGAAATAGCAGTCCAATAATAAAGCGGCCGGCTGAGAGTAATTTCAGCCGGCCGCTTTACATATAAAGGATTGATTTACTTCTGAGCCTTTGCCTCGATGGCCTTGTTCATTTCGTCAAGTCTCTCGTCGGTAAGAGGATACTTGAATATCAGGTAGCCTACTACAATGAGAAGAATGGCGGGTATGATGGTTGTGAACCACAGTATTGCGTTCTGGACAGTCGGGTTATAATCACTCAAGTGAGTATAATAGGCATTTACCGGAGCGCTGATGAATGATGCGAGGAACACTACGATGAATATTCCAAGCACGAGCTGGAGGCACTTGTTGGCCTTGAATTCCTGCCACATTTCACCGAATGTAACCGGTTTTTCAGGTGTGGTGGTAATGTTCTCCTTGCTGCCAAGGAAGCAGAATATCAGGAGCAGGAAGCCGGCTATGGCAAAAATGCACGTAACCGTGAACCATGCCTTCGGATCTGTAGGCAGAGCTGACTCTTCGCTGGCAAGGTTGAAGCCTATGGCACTCATGACCCAAGGAGTGATGAAGCCTGCAAGTGAGAAACCGGCCTTGAAGGCAACACCTGCAAGGGCGTTGACGGTAGCAGCCGGTCTGTTGCCTGTACGGTATTCAGCCTCAGTGATGACTTCAGGAACCAGAGCCCACATGAGCGAACCGACAAGAAGTCCTACACCAGTCATGATCTTTGCAATCTGTACCAGTGTCATGCACTTCTGGACATCAAAGAACTTACCCATGATGAACAATGCGACAAATCCTACAAGACCTACTGCCAGAAGCAGATAATAAAGTCCCTTCTTGCCGAACCACTTCTTCAGAATAGGCAGAGAAGGAAGAATGATGAATGCAGGAATGGTGCCGATAGCCATGAACACAGCCTGATTCCAGTCAACTGCAATGCCTACAATCATAGCCAGACCTATCGGGAAACCGGCCTGTACTACAATCTGACCGATGTTGGCGCAGACCATTCTGGTTGATGTAAGGATAAGGACCTCGTCGTTGTCACGGGTCATGCTGGCCATGATTGAACCGTAAGGAATGTTCACAACTGAATAGATCATGCTCAGTATGGTATAGCTGAGTGTGGCATATACAATCTTTCCGGTCATGCCCCATGAAGCGGCAGCGGGGAGCATAAGCAGACAAGCTGCAACCGTAAGAGGAATACCACCATACAGAAGATATGCGCGGTATTTTCCAAGTTTTGGATTATGATTGTCAATGTACTTTCCCACTACAGGGCTCCAGAAACAGTCAAGGAGTCGTACTGCAAGAATAAGTCCGCTTACAAAAGCGGGGCTGATTTTCAATACTGTAGTCAGATACAGCATCAGGAAACATGCAACCGTCTGGAAAATGAGATTCTGGGCAAGGTCACCTGAACCGAAACCGATTCTCTGGCCCCAACTCAGCTTGTAATAGCCGTTGTTTACTTCGTTAGCCATAATTGAAAGATGTGTTATTGAATTAATTGGTTAATATCAGTGTCGTGAAATTCCAAGTCGCAAACATACAAAAAAAATGCTGGAGTCAAAGCATTTGTCATTACTATTCCTTTTCCAACAACTGCAGGGCCTTCTGCAAAGTGTTGTCAAGACTTTCCATGCCCTTCCAATAGGCCTGCATGCCATAAAGGTTTCTGCCTATCAGAGCCTTGAGCTGCACATCAAATATCGGTTTGACATGATTGAACTGCTGTTCGTCAAAAGCCACTCCGGCATCGGAAGCCTTCTTTTCCAGCATGTCATAGACATCGTCACCAACCTTATAGTCACTCAGATACGCTTCCATATCATCGTATCTGCGAAGCAGCTGACGGCGGTTCTTTTCGGCATACTGCATGGCTGACTGAAGCACCACGGCATTGGCTGTGACATCACGGTAATACTGGTTTGTACGTGCAGTGTC
Source organism: Bacteroidaceae bacterium (assembly GCA_024398755.1). Lineage (GTDB taxonomy): Bacteria > Bacteroidota > Bacteroidia > Bacteroidales > Bacteroidaceae > Colenecus. The sequence continues at coordinate 7,943 of JAKSIQ010000044.1, forward strand.
AAGAGGCACAAATACGTCGGGCATTATTCCGCCACCGCCATAGACGGTACGTTTTTCAACCAAGGTGCTGTATTTGAGCGAATCAGGAAAATGAATGCTGTCCGGACTGGTCAGCTCGCCATGCTGCAGACGTTCCGCAATGTCGCGGCCATAGTCAATATCCTTGCCATACGGCTTCTGAATGCATCGGCCCGACGGAGTGAAATACTGTGCGATGGTAAGGCGTATCAGCGAGCCGTCATGGAACTCAATGGGACGCTGCACAAGACCTTTACCGTAGGTGCGGCGGCCCACTATGGTTCCGCGATCCCAGTCCTGGACCGCTCCTGAAACTATCTCACTGGCCGATGCCGAGTACTCGTCAACCAACACCACAAGCCTGCCGGTACGGAACTTGCCCCGACCGTCACTTTTGTAGATGCTCTTCGGAGATGTCCGGCCTTCGGTATATACCACCATCCTGTCACGTTCAAGGAATTCGTTGGCAATGCCGATGGCAGCCACAAGAAGGCCACCGCCGTTGCCCTGCAGGTCAAGAACAAGATCTTTCATGCCCTGTGACTTCAGTTCCGTCAGTTTCTGCTCGAACTCGTCAACGGTTGTAGCACCGAAACTTGAAATGCGTATGTACCCTATTCCAGGCTTTACCATGTATGAGGCATCGACTGTATTTACAGGAATCCTGTCACGCACAACCGTGAATTTCAAAATGCCTGCAACACCTCGGCGCACCACGCCGAGAACCACCTTAGTTCCACGCGGTCCGCGCAGACGCTTCATAATGGCTTCCTGCGGCATCTTCACGCCTGCAATGGCAGTGTCGTTGACCGATACTATGCGGTCTCCGGCCAGAATGCCCACTTTCTCTGACGGGCCGTCAACAACGGGCTGCACTACAAACAGAGTGTCTTCAACCATATTGAACTGCACGCCAATGCCATCAAACGAACCCGTCAGGGTTTCCTGACTGCTCTCGTTCTCCTTTGGTGTCAGATATGTGGAATGAGGATCAAGATTCTCAAGCATGCCGACAATGGCATTCCTGACCAGTTCATCTTCGTCAACGGAATCGACATACAGATTGGCTATTGCAGTCTCTGCCACAAGCAGTTTCTGCAGGTTCTCCTCGAAGGAGGCCTGGCGTGACGGTTGCGCCTGTCTTGCAATCATACGTCCCGGCTGTGCTGCCAGAGCCAATGGAAGCAGCGCCAGAATAACGGTCAGCAGTCTGCGTCTCATTCCGAATCCTTCTTTCTGAACGTGTCGATGACAAGTCCGTCCGTATCATATCCGAAATGGTCCAGCTCACGGCAAAGGCTGCTTGACACATGCTGTAGAGCCGGAGTTGCAACCAGAAGTATGGTCTCCACGCCTAAAACGGCAAGATTGGCATCGGCCAAGGTGCGTTCCATATCGAAATCGGCACCGGAGCGTACACCGCGCAGTATGGCAGTGGCGCCTGTCTGACGCACAGCATCGGCCGTCAGTCCTGAATATGAAATCACGCTTACACGTGCGTTGTCCCTGTAATGTCGGCTTATGGCGTTCAAACGTTCCTCAACGCTGTACATGGGAGCCTTCTGGCCGTTGATGCCAACGGCTATGACCAGTTCGTCACACAGTGCCAGCGCGCGTTCCACCAAGTCCGCATGACCTTTGGTGAAGGGATCGAATGTCCCTGGAAAAAGCAGTTTCATTGTCTTCTGAATTAGAATTTCTCACCCTCGTCGGCATCGACACGGTCCTCTTCGACCACCAGATTGTCAATGATGAAGTTCTGGCGTTCCATAGTGTTCTTGCCCATGTAGAACGACAGCAGTTCTTCAACCGCATCGGTCTTTTCAAGGGTCACCATTTCAAGCCTCATGTCGGAGCCGATGAAGTTCTTGAATTCGTCGGGCGATATCTCGCCAAGTCCTTTGAATCGTGTGATCTCGGGGTTCGGCGACAGCTTCTCTATTGCCACGCGGCGTTCTTCGTCGGTGTAGCAGTAAATGGTCTCGAATTCGCCCTTTTCGGTCACCACACCGTCAACATGACCCTGAGCTGACTTGCTTTTCTTCTTGCGCTTGTTGCGCACGCGGAACAGCGGGGTCTGGAGAATGAACACATGTCCCTTTCTGATAAGTTCCGGGAAGAACTGCAGGAAGAAGGTTATCATGAGCAGACGTATGTGCATGCCGTCAACATCGGCATCGGTCGCAACGATTATCTTGTTGTAACGCAAGTCATCCAACCCCTCTTCAATGTTCAGGGCAGCCTGCAGAAGGTTGAATTCCTCGTTTTCATAGACCACCTTCTTGGTCAGTCCGAAACAGTTCAGCGGTTTGCCACGCAGCGAGAACACGGCCTGGGTGTTCACGTCGCGGCTCTTGGTTATCGAGCCGCTGGCCGAATCGCCCTCGGTAATGAATATGCAGCTTTCCTCCTGACGGTCGCCACGGGCATCGTTCAGATGTATGCGGCAGTCCGCCAGCTTGCGGTTGTGCAGATTGGCCTTCTTGGCACGCTCACGCGCCTGCTTGGTAATGCCGGCAATGTCCTTGCGCTCCTTTTCCGATTCAAGAATCTTCTTGAGCATGACATCGGCCAGTTCGGAATCCTTGTGAAGCAGGTCATCGACCTCCTTCTTTATGAAGTCACCCACAAATTTGTTCAGCGACTGGCCGCCGTTGGGGGTCATGGTCGTAGAGCCCAGCTTGATTTTTGTCTGGCTCTCGAATACAGGTTCCTCAACGTTTATGGCAATGGCGGCCACCATGCCGTTGCGCACATCTCCCAATTCGAAGTTCTTGCCGTAGAACTCCTTGATGGTACGTGCTATGTGTTCCTTGAAAGCGCTCTGGTGTGTGCCGCCCTGCGATGTGTACTGGCCGTTCACGAACGAATAGTATTCCTCGCCGTACTGGCCGGTATGCGTGAAGGCTATCTCGATATCGGTACCTTTCAGATGGATTATGGGGTACAGGCTCTGCGAACTCATGCGCTCTGAAAGCAGGTCTTCAAGACCGTTGCGCGACACGAAACGCTGGCCGTTGTACATGATGGTGAGACCCGTATTCAGATACGTGTAGTTACGCATCATGGTCTCTATTATTGCCGGACGGAACTGGTAACCGGTGAACTTGGTGTTGTCCGGTTCAAAGACTATGCCGGTACCGTGTTCCTCGCTGCTGGCTTCGGTGACATCGGTCTTCAGCTTGCCGCATTCGAACTCCATGGTACGCTTCTGGCCGTCACGGCAGCTGAAAACCTTGAAGTAGCTGCTCAGGGCGTTCACAGCCTTCAGGCCCACACCGTTCAGACCAACGCTCTTCTTGAAAGCCTTGCTGTCAAACTTGCCGCCGGTGTTCAGCACGCTTACAACCTCAAGCAGTTTGCCAAGCGGAATGCCGCGTCCGTAGTCGCGGACCGATACGCGTCCGCCGTCCGTAAGGTCTATTTCTATACGCTTGCCGGTATTCATGCGGAACTCGTCGATGCTGTTATCGACAATTTCCTTCAGAAGCACATAGATGCCGTCATCGGCTGCACTGCCGTCGCCCAACTTGCCTATGTACATACCAGGACGGGTACGGATATGCTCCATATCGTCCATGTGGCGTATGTTGTCTTCGTCGTATCTGACCTGTGGCTGCACCTGCTGTCCGTCAGGCGTCTGTTCAAAAAGTACTTCCTCGTTTTCCATATTTCAGCGAAGATAAGAAAAATAAGGTGTAAATGCCGCCCCTGTCAGGACAAAATTGGGCGCCTGTTGAAAACTACCCGATGTCAGTCTTTGAAACCCGGCCCAAACGTGGATAGCGCCTGTTCATCCAACAGACAAGAACCGCCGACACCACGGCACATGCGACCAGCGTCAGAACAGTCTCAACATCAAAGGCGAATGAAACATCGTCCCATCCCATACGCAATGACAGTACGGACAGCGAATTGTTCAGAATGTGGATGCATATAGGGACAAGCAGACTGCCGGTCTTGCAGTATATCCAGCCAAGAAGCACGCCGGCCGGAAACGCGAACAGCACCTGGGCTGGATTGATGTGAATTATGGCGAAAATGGCGGCCGATATCAGAATGCCGGCCCACGTGCTGCCGGTCAGTGACTCCATGTCACGCAGCACTATGCGGCGCATCAGTATCTCTTCCGATATCGGGCCTATGACGGCCACTGACAGCACACCGGCAACGCCGCTGCAAATCTGTTCAAGATCTTCGGCCATAAGATCGGGCACATTCAAGGCCGATGCAAGTATCTCGACCCCATACAGCACCGCAAAACCGAGTGGCAGCGACACAAGCAGAACCAACCAGCCCGGAAAAGGCCTTACCGTTTCGACAGGTTTGAAATACCTGATGCCCCAGAATACAAGAATCTCAATGATTTGTGAAGCAAGAAGACCTATGGCCAGCAGATTCGGAAGTGCGGTATCGGGCATAGCGGCTTCCTGCCCGCCAATTGCAAGCCCTACGGAATACGGGGCAGCTGCCAACAGCTGCGAGGCCAGCCAGATTCCAAGCGCCGCAAGAGTCCTGCCTCCTTTCATAGATGAAGTCCGTTAATTGACGCCCTGACTGAATTGCGGTCCGATTCAAGCTGCGCCGCCAGTTCCTGAGGCGACTGGAAACGGCGCTCCGGGCGTATGAAATCCACAAACTCAAGTGTAAGTTCCTTGAAATATATGTCACGGTCAAAGTCCAGAATATGAGCCTCGATTGTACGGGCTTTTCCCTGGAATGTCGGCCTGTATCCTATGTTCAGCATTGCAGGATGCGTCTCACCCTCAACGGTGGCCAGAACGCTGTACACTCCATCAGCCGGTATCTGCATGAATTCGCAGTAAGGTCCCAGATTGGCAGTAGGAAAGCCCATCTTGCGGCCATTCTGAAGACCGTGAATGACCTGCCCGCTTATGGAATAACGGTAGCCCAGCATGCTGGCGGCATCTGACACATTGCCGTCTGAAAGGCAGCGGCGTATTCTTGAACTGCTTACAGGAGTGCCGTCAAACAGAAGCGCATCGGCCTTGATGACTTCCATACCTATTTCGCTACCTATTCTGGAATAGTTGTCATACGTGGTCTGGGGTTCGTGACCGAAATGGTGATCATGACCGACCAGCAGCGTGCTTACGCCCAATTTCTCCTGCAGGAAGTCGCGCATGAAGGTGCGGGCATCCATTGCGGCCAGTTCGCTGGTAAAATGGAGCGGAAAGCACAGGTCTATGCCCGACTTTTCAAGCATTGCAATCTTGGCTTCGGGTTCAAGCAGCAGACGCGGCCTGTAATCCGACTGCAGTATCTGGCGCGGATGCTCCGGGAATGTCACGGCCATGCTCTTCAGCCCGCGCTCACGGGCAATTGCCGACAACTGCCCCAGCAGGTGCCGATGCCCAAGATGGACCCCGTCAAAGAACCCTATTGTTGCTGCAAATGAATCTTTTGCCTGAAACATGCCGCAAAGTTAAGGAATTTTTTGGCGCAAAACTTTGCAGGTTCAGCTATATGCTGTACTTTTGCACCCGGAAGAAGCCCTTCGCGGCATCTTTGTCGGGCTTTTAGCTCAGTTGGTTAGAGCAACAGACTCATAATCTGGAGGTCCT
>JAKSIQ010000045.1 GCA_024398755.1 Bacteroidaceae bacterium
ATTTGATTTGAAAAAAGCAAATATCAGAGCGTATTCTTCAGTGCTGAGAATAATTTTGAAATGCCAAACGGTGCCAGTATGGAAAAAAACAGTACCTTTGCACCCGAACCATAAATAGGTATTCTGAATAATGGTCAATCGAGTTCTCATCAGATTGAAAACAGTACAGGTAATATACGCATATTACCAGAACGGCGGGCAGAACAGGAAGCTCGCTGACCGTGAACTTGCCCAGAGCCTGGACAGCGCGTACACACTTTATGTGACTCTTCTCTATTTTCCGGTTTTCTTTGCAAAAATGGCACGTAGGTCTGTTGAAAAACAGAAACGTATGGGTGCTGTCCGTATTCCACGTAAGGAGGAGCTGCTTGCAGACAACCGCTATTTCGCTCTTCTTGAGGAAAATCCGCAATTGTCTGCTTTTGCCGACAGCAACAGTCTGGAATGGCTGGAGCGGTCAGATTTCCTGAAGGAAAGCTACAGAATGCTTTTGGAATCGGAAGCCATGGAAGAATATTGCCAGAATGACCATTTCGATTTTCAGACAGATCGTGATTTTTGGAAAAAAGCTTACAAGGCACTATTCCAGGAGAATGACGCTTTTGATGCTCTGCTTGAAGAACAGAACATTTACTGGAACGGTGACAAGGAACTGATTGATTCATTCGTCGTGAAGACCATCCGCGCTCTTTCGCCCGACGCTGAAGGCGGACAGGAGCTTCAGAAGGAGTTCAAAGATGAAGAGGACCGTAAGTTCGCACTTGATCTGCTCCATTCGGCTCTTTCATACAGGGATGAGTGCCAGAATCTGGTTGCGGCCAACTGCCGCCGCTGGGATCCGTCAAGACTGGCATTCATGGACGTCCTGATAATGCAGGTGGCTCTGGCTGAAATGCTTGATATTCCAGGCATTCCCGTAAAGGTTACAATCAACGAGTATGTTGAACTGGCAAAGCTGCTGAGCACACCTGCAAGCGGCAGTTTCGTGAATGGAATGCTTGACACCATAGCAAGAGACCTTGCGTCGCAGGGTAGACTTAACAAGGAATTATAATCATTAAATATTTGATAATTATGGCAAACATGCTTTTACTCGACCCGTTCCAGATGACAGCTCAGGAAGTGGTCAGCAATCACGTTATGACATTGGTTCAGGATACCGATGCAGGTTCATTCGATCAGAATGCAAACCGTCAGGCCCAGGGTGGTGCAGGCGGCGGCATGATTTGGATGCTTCTGCTGCTTTTCCTGGTCATGATGATTTTCATGCGTCCACGTCAGGACAAGGAAGGCGAAAAGTTCCGCAATGCTCTTCAGAAGGAACAGGACGTTGTTACAAATACCGGTATTTTCGGCAAGATCAAGGATGTCGACGAGGTTTCAGTGACTCTTGAAGTTTCAAAGGACATTAAAATCAGAGTTGACAAGCGTTATGTGAATCCGATTCCGACTCCTCAGCCTGTCAAGCCAGAAAAGAAGAGAAGAAAGAAAGACGCTTCTAAGGACGAAAAGGCCTGAGTCGGGAATCTGGCAATAGGATTCAAACTCCATGCCTATGCCTGATAAGACAAAGAATACAGACAGGAAATCCCTTTCAAAACTTTTTGGAGGGGACTTTCCTGTCTTTCTGCTTTTTCTGGTAGTGGCTTTTTTCTTCTGGTGGTCTCTGTCCATGAATTCCAATTACGAGACTGTGGTAAATGTTCCTGTAAGGTTGGAGAATGTTCCTGAAGATATGCGCATTACCTATGATCTACCGCCTAGCGTAACTGTCTCTCTCAGCGGAAAGGGAACTTCGCTGATGAAAGCTGCGCGTATGTGCAGAAAACATGTTATCGGTCTTGATTGCGGGCATTTCGTTACCGGTTCGCAAAGAGCTGCCAGAGCTGTATGGGATTTGAGGGACAGTCTTGCATCGTTCCTGCCTCAAGCGGTTATGGTAAGAGGGATTACGCCCGATACGCTTGCTTTCGAGTTCGTTCATCAGAGCAGGAAACTGCTGCCGGTAGTGGTCAGCGGTGAATTCAAAAGTGTCGATCAGTTTTTTGTGGAATCAGTGACTTTTTCGCCGGACAGCGTCTGGACCTATCTGCTTGACAGTGATATTGATGTTGTATCTGTTCCTGTCAACGTCGAAGGTATGCCGGTAGGCACTGACTTTCTGCAGTCTGACGTGGCGCTGAATCCGCTTGGCGGTTCTGCTCCGTTGCAGCCAACGGTATCGATGTCGGTCTATGCCGAACAATATATTGAGAAACGTGTTGATGTGCCGATATCGGCCATAGGTTTCCCGACAGGGGTGCATTTGAAAACATTCCCTTCAAGGGCATCGGTCATAGGCTGGGTCAAGATGTCTGATTATGACAGATTGTCGGAACGTGATTTCAAGGTTGGGGTCGATTTCCTCACGCTGAACAGCGCTGATGGCGGAAAAGCTGAGGTCGTGCTGATGGAGAAACCTGTCGGTGTGAAAAATATTCGAGTAATGCCCGGTTTTGTTGAATATCTGCTTGAAAAGGATTTGTAATGAAGAAAGTGGCAATAACCGGTGGTATTGGCAGCGGAAAGAGTTTTGTTGCCGGCATTATGAGAACAATGGGCGTGCCAGTGTATTTCAGTGATATAATGGCAAGGCGTCTTATGGAATCCGATGCTGAACTTGTTGCGGCCTTGAAGCGTGAATTGTCTGATGACATATATGATGCCGAAGGCAAACTTGACAGGAAACGGCTTGCTTCAATGCTCTTTTCCAGTGAGGATATCCGGAAAAAAGTGGAGTCGCTTGTGCATCCTGCTGTAGTTCGTGACTATCTCAAATGGAATGAGCGTTATGCTGACTGGCGGTTTACGGTATTTGAATCGGCCATATTGTTCGAGTCGGGGCTCAATGAAATGTTTGATGTGATAATAGGTGTTCAGGCTCCGCTTGAACTCAGGATACAGCGTTGTCTGATGCGTGATGGCGAGACTCGTGAAAAGGTGGAACGACGTATGGCTGCACAGATGCCGCAGGAGCGGCTGTCAGAATTGTGCGATGCTATGATTGTCAACGACGGTGCGATAAATATTCATGAACGTCTGCTTGAAATCTTTGAAAATATTTGACAAATTATAACTAACGATAAAGAAATGATTAACGAAATTCTTACCATCTCAGGCAAACCGGGCCTGTACAAACTGCTCACCCGCGGCCGCGGGGCTCTCATTGTGGAGAACATTGACGAAACGAAAAAGCGTCTTCCAATTCAGGCTACTGATAAAATAGTGGGCCTTGGTGACATTTCAATTTTCACCGATGATAAGGAAATGCCTCTGCGTCTTGTTTTTCAGGCAATTGAAGACAAATGCGGCAAGAATGCGGTTGATTTTGACTACAAAAAGTCGGCCGACGACAAGCTCTGCAAATTCTTCGGCAGCATTATTCCCGATTATGACCGCGATCGCGTATATCCCAGCCATATGAGAAAGATTTTCGGCTGGTATGACCTTCTGGTCAAGTACGGCGAGAATGATTTCTCTGATCCGTCGCAAGCTTCCGAGCCGGCAGCTTCCGAGCCGGCAGCTTCTGAGCCGGCAGCTTCCGAGCCGGCAGCTTCCGAGCTTCTTAGCCGGTAGCTTCTTAGCAATACGTTTAAATAGTACAAATCCTCAGTGTGACTCACCCATCTGCCGAGTCACACTGAGGATTTTGCGTATTCTTGCGTGTGACTCACCCATCTGCCGAGTCACGCTAGGGGTGGGGCGGAGAACATATAAAATATTATTTTATATGAGCGAAAATTTGGTGATTTGTCATTTCTGTTTTATATTTGCGAGCGTCATCAATTAATTACCGGAAATTATGGAAAGAGTTACAGTCCTTTCATCTGATCAGCTGTATAACAGTTTTCTTGACCCGAAATATATTCCATCAGGAGAAGACAAGTATTACCTGCGCAATACGCAAGTCAAGGCGCCCGAGGGCGGCTGGCGTCATCTGACGAGTTCTGAAATAGAAACTCTTGTCAAGAATGACAATACGGCCATGAGTTGGGATACTATCCTTGTAAGTGGCGAATTTGATCCTCAAATGGTCAAGAACAACAAGTTCTACGGCTTCATCAGACTCGGTAGAATAACGTCTAACGGTCTGCAGTATCATGATTTGAGACTGTCGTGCGGCATTTCCAACAGTTCTATCCATTCATGCGACATTGGTGATGATTGTGCCATACACAATGTTCACTATCTGTCTCATTACATAATTGGTGACAGGTGCATGCTTTTCAATATTCAGGAAATGTCATGTACCGATCATGCCAAATTCGGCAACGGTATAATAAAGGAAGGAGAGAGCGAGGATGTACGTGTATGGTTGGAGCCGATGAATGAAACGGGCTGCCGCAAGATTCTGCCTTTTGACGGCATGATTGCGGCCGATGCATACATGTGGGCCAAATTCATTGACGACCGCCAGCTTCAGGATCGTCTGAAATCCATCACTCAGAACGGTTTTGATTCCAGACGCGGTTTCTATGGGACGATAGGTTATGGCTGTGTCATAAAGAACTCTTTGATTGTCAAGGATGTGAAAATCGGCAACTGCTGTTATATAAAAGGTGCCAGCAAGTTGAAGAACATTACCATTAATTCAAGTGACATGGAACCGTCACAGATTGGTGAGAATGTTGTTCTGGTGAACGGAATAGTAGGTTACGGCTGCAGAATATTCTATTCGGTGATTGCGGTCAAGTTCGTTCTTGGCAGCCATTCAAACTTGAAGTACGGTGCGCGACTTATCAATTCGTTCCTTGGCGACAACTCGACCATTTCATGCTGCGAGGTACTGAATAATCTGATTTTTCCTGCTCATGAGCAGCATCATAACAATTCGTTCCTCATTGCGAGTGTTGTTAAAGGCCAGTCAAATCTTGCCGCCGGCGCAACCATCGGCTCAAACCACAACAGCCGCACAAATGACAACGAGATTGAGGCTGGTCGTGGCTTCTGGCCGGGATTGTGCACCAGTGTGAAACATTCCTGCAAATTTGCCAGTTTCACTATGCTTGCCAAGGCGGCTTATCCTGCAGAAATGATCAATCCGTTCCCGTTTGCCTTGATCAGTAACGATGAAGCGCATAACGAACTGCACGTGATGCCCGCTTTTCTGTGGATGCACAATATGTTTGCCATGGCTCGTAACAACTGGAAATTCGCCAACCGTGATACGCGTGTGTTCAAGGTGCAGAATATAGAGTTCGATGCGTACGCTCCAGATTCCATGGAAGAGGCAATACAAGCCAGAAAACTGCTTGACAGATGGACTGCAAAGGCCTGGTTGCTGAAACAGGGAAAAAAAGTTGATGGTATGACCGGTGATGAACTTGTGGAACTCGGTCATGATCTTCTCAACGGTCCTGAGAGCGAAGTCAGCGGTCTTGAGGTGTTTGGCGAGAATATGGAGAAATCAAAGAGGAAAGTGCGTATTCTCAAGCCGTACCAGGCATACCATGCGTATGGAGACATGATTATCTATTATTCAATCAGAAACATTGCTGCCTATCTGCATGAAAACCATGACAAGGATTTCCATAGCATATCGGAAATGTTTGATTGTGAACGTAAGAAGGTGTGGTTCAATCTTGGCGGTCAGCTTATGTCAATGGATGATCTTAATCAGTTGATTGATGATATCAAGAATGGGACCATCAACACATGGAAGGAAATACATCACCGTTACACTGAGATATGGAAACGATATCCTATGGACAAGCTGCGTCATTCATATATGTCTCTTAAACATGTTCTCAGACTTGTAACGTTGACCGATGAGGACTGGATAAACGTATTGAACCGCAGCATCGAAATCCAGAATTATGTGTTACAGCAGGTCTATGAAACAAGAAAGAAAGACTACGAGAATATTTTCCGTCAGGTTACGTTCCAAAGTCGCGAGGAAATGATTGCAGCATGGGGTGAACTGGACGAAAACAGTTTCATCAAACAGCAGCGTCAGGAAACAAAAGAATTCATTGAAAAGATACAGAATCTTAAAAAACTGTTTGACAGGTAAGGATTTGTTGTGAATAAAAACAGATAAAGTCATTTAAAATAAGTCATTATGAATCTCAAAGATCAGAAGTACGCACAGTATGCACTTGTGCAGGAAATGATGGACACGGTTGAAACAGTGAAGAAATTCGACCCTTCATGTACCGCTGAAATTGCACAGCAGGTTAAGAAGGCTGGAAAGGTATATTTTACTGGCGAGGGCTCAAGCCGCATTTTCCCCGCCAAGAACTCGTTGCGCAAGTCAAAGCGCTGGGGACTTGATCTGAACGCACAGACCGATGGCTCATGGCAGTCACGCGAATACGATCTGAGCAAGTTCGCGGTGTTCTTCGCATCGAACTCGGGCCGCACCAAGGAAGTCACCCTGTTGGCCAAGAAACTTAAGGATGAGGGCAACGCCCTGCGTTTCGGACTGACTGCAAACCAGGATACCGTTCTGTCAACATTCTGCGCTCAGACACATGTTTTGAACTGCGGTTGGGAGCAGGCTGTAGCTGCTACCAAGAGCGTAGTCGAGCAGGCACTGTATTATGAGTCAGTGCTGTGGAACATGTCGGGCCGCGACGTCAAAGCCGGTCTTGCCGCACTTCCCGCGCAGATTGAGAAGGCTCTGACACTTGACGTTCCCGCTGAAATTGTAGAGTGGGTCAAGAAGGCCGAGACCATCTACTTTGCCGGTTACAATGACGGCGTTGCCGAAGAGCTTACCCTGAAGACCAACGAGATTACCCGCCGCAAGTCCGATTTCCTGGAAGGAACATACGCTCTGCACGGAATTGAAGAGGTTATGAAGGAAGGTGACATTATTTTCTGGGTCGATCCGATTGCCGACGAATATGAAAAGATTCAGGAGTGCCTTATCAAGGGTGCCGGTGTCAAGGTAGTTGCCATTGCCGACCACGACACTCCGTTCCCGACCATCAAGACTCCATCGGCCGGCGACTTCAATCCGTACGTATATCTGTGCGCAGGCTGGAACGTGCTTGTCGAGATTGGCATTGCCACCGGCATGGATCTGGATCATCCGAACCGTGCCCGCAAGGTCGGCAACGAACTGGTACTTTAATTCCTTTTCTAACGACTGCCCCCGGTAGCTGATGCATTTCAGCTATCGGGGGCAGTCGTTTTATTAGGGTGCGCCCGCGCGTAAGCATATTTTCTGTTGCGGAACACTAATTGGTGATGTGACAGCGATGTCCAGCAAACAATTGATGGACCAGATAGGGTTAGACAGGCGTAAACGAACTAGGTTTTGCCTGCCCTTACCACCTAATGACAGATATACTTAAGCCTATCTCTGTAAGTTTTCGTGCGGCGTAGAGCTAGCTTTTCAGCCATAAATCACGATAACTATCGTCTATTACGTCCTTTCCTATTGAAATGCCATCGGAAAGGACTAAATTTGTGAGGTTTATTGACAATCAGCAGAAATGATAGATAAAACAACGAATACTGCACTGAGGTACATCGCGCCTCTTACCAAGGTGATCCGAATCTCCACCAGAACTCAAATCCTCAACAGCAGTCTTGACGGAAATCCAAGCGTCAACGACTACAGAGGAGGTTCCGATTCTTATTACGGTTTCGGAGATGATGAATAATCCACCGATAAAAACAATTTCTATGAATACAAAGCATTTATCACTCGCATTTGCGGTAGCTGCCGCTCTGCTTGCAGGCTGCGCCAAGAGTCCCATTGAGGAAGTAAAAACCTCGGAGCAGTTCACCAACCTTGAACTCGCCTATGTCGGTGCGACCGAAACTAAGGCGGCCATCGACGGCAAGACCTTCCCGGAGGATGGAGAAATAGGACTGTTTCTGTTCAAGGACGAACTGGCTGAAACTCCTTACGGAGAAAGTGGCTATACGAATGTCAAATACGCGTACAATTCCATCAAGAGCAAGTGGACTGCCAGCCCGGCAATCAAGGTCGGCAGCATTCCGGGACATCTTTTCGGATACTATCCGTATGACAGCGAGGTGGCGAATATCAAGGCAATTCCCGTTACATCTTCTCTCAATGGCGATGACGTGATGTATGCCTCGAAGCAGGAGCAGCCCATCACCGATCTGACGGCTGCCAACACCTCCATCAAGATGAATCATGCCCTTGCAAGAGTTGCCATTAAAGTCATCAACAATGGCTATACGGGCGATGCAAAGCTTTCAAGCATCAAGTTTGAAGATGCAACGATAGCCAGTAGCGGAACACTCAATGCCATCGACGGAAGCATCTCAGCATCGAAAGCAGACGATGTCGCACTCTCTGTACCGGCAACAGAACAGACGATTGCCACAGGAGACGGCACAACCTACGAGTGCCTGCTTGTCCCGTCGGAAATAAACAACGAAAGGCAAGACGTGTGGCTCTACTTAACTATTGACGGACAGGAAAAGAACCTCAAGCTGTCAGGTGGTAATGGCGTAATCTTCAAGCCGGGCGTGAAATCCACAGTCACCATCACCCTCAGCAACACAGGCATCGCCTTGAAGTCCGTCAGCATCAACGACTGGCAGACGGTCAAGGTCGGAGAGGTCAAGGTCGGAGGCCACAAGGTGACAATACAGACAGCCGATGGAATAGATCCTAACGATATTCTTGCCAAGGCTTATGTTGAAGGCAACAATGTTATCATCAAAGCAAGTTCTTTCCAAAGCAAGAGACTTATATGCAATGTCGGAGGCGATGCCCAATGTGAGAGAGTAGTCACGAACGACAAATTTACATTTACAATCAGCGAAATAAGTTCAGATATAGAAGCCGTATTGGGTTATGACCCGATTGTCACGCTTACAGTATCATCCGATTCGTACGGCAAGGTGTGGATCGGAGAGGATAAGAGTAAGACAAGCGGACAGTTTGAAGTTGGTCAGCAGGTTGTTATACACGCAGAACCGAAGGATAATTTCAAATTCTTTAAGTGGAATGACAATAACAAGGAATCCGACAGAACGATTACTGTCGGGGTAAATGATGTCACGTATTCTGCAAGTTTCATCCATAAAGATGTGATTCCGAGCTTATTTACAGTCGATTCGAATGGCAAGCAGGTGTTCTTCTCCAATGGCAACCTTTATTGCAGTGGGGTTAAATTCAACGAAGATGGTTCTGTGAAGTCAATGGCAAATGCCCAGTGGGGGTTCGAGGCCAATCAATATGACACAACGCCATCGAGCAATGGTGACCGTGTTGGAAATCATATCTCCCATTTCATGTGGTGCAGGACTCCTGAGAAAGCTATGGCATTGGAGTATGATTCAAATTGGAATGGAGAAACGCCATTCTTTGCCGCGAAGAATTTCACGGTCAATGGTTATAGTGGTTGGGGAGTACTTACAGGAGGTACTAATGGGGAATGGGTTTATCTTCTGAATATACGTAATACAATATACGGTAAGGACACAGACGTCAAGAACCGTCGTTACGCAGCTGTCAAGGTGAACGGTATGGCAGGGCTTCTGATTTTCCCTGATGAATTCTCATCTTGGCCTTCCGAGGCGGGTGATGAGCCTAAAACTTTCAATAAAAACAGCAGCAATTGGAATGACAGGAATTATACAGTCGAGCAGTTCACTGTTCTGCAGAATAACGGATGCGTCTTTCTCCCTGCTGCCGGCTCTCGCGATGGCAACGGTGGGGATGCGCTCGTGAGCAATGTCGGCCGCAACGGCTATTACTGGTCTGCGTCTCCGATCGACGTCAACTACGCTTACGACTTGTACTTCTTCAGTGGCGATGTCAACCCTAGCACCAGCGACGCGCGGCTTAGGGCCCGGTCTGTCCGTCTCGTCACAGAATCAAAATAATAAAACCACCTTGCCCAAGGCCGTAGGCCACAGGCAAGGTGACCATATAAAAAACTTTGAAAGCCGTAGTCCAGCGCCCGCGGGGCGCTGGATTTTTTCAACCTTTGACAAACAGAGCAGGGCCGCATCGCTTTATGATTTCGAGGTATCGAAGTCCGTCCAGTTTGTGGGCACGTTACTGTCATTTGTCCAGACAGATGAACGAAACCTGTCCCCTGTTCACGTGGGATAGTATTTTCCACGCTTAATTGCTCCGTTTGGAGAACCATAGTACAGGCGGAAACAATAGAACAGATTCTGAAACATCCAATACCGATGTATGTTTTGTCCGGGCTTTATGGCCAGGATTATTTTTGCAATATGTTCGTGATGTTGTGGAATTGAAGTATATTTGTGGAATAGTCTGAATATTCCCGTTATGATACAATGATACAATATACAAGCCCGCAGGTCAAGGTGATGGAGATTGTTTCCAGCAGAAGCATTCTGCAATCAAGCCTTGGCGGAACCCCTTCCAATACTCAATGGACTCCAGGGTCCGAATCAGCTTTCGATTTCGGAGACGATGAATAATTCACAGACAAAGTTATCGCTATGAACGCAAAACATATATCTATCATAGTTGCAGTTGTCGCGTTGCTTGCAGGCTGCGCCAAGAGTCCCATCGAAACACCATCCGATACTAAGGGGCTCACCGATCTCGAACTTACCCATGTCGGATCAACTGAAGTCAAATCCGTCATCAACGGCAAGACCTTCCCGGAGGATGGAGAAATCGGTCTGTTCCTGTTCAAGGACGAACTGGCTGAAACTCCTTACGGAGAAAGTGGATACTCGAATGTCAAATACGCATACAATTCCAGCAAACAGAAATGGACTGCCAGCCCGTCAATCAAGGTGGGAAGCGATCCGGGATATCTCTACGGCTATTATCCGTACAACAGCGAGTCTACGGATGTCAAGGAGATTCCGGTCAATTCTTCCTTGAACGGTGATGACGTGATGTATGCCTCCAAGCAGGTCGAGCCCATCACCGATAAGACGGCATCCAGCACTTCGATTGTGATGAACCATGCTCTTGCGAGGGTGTCTATTACGATAAAGAACAACGGCTATACCGGAGAAGCAAAGCTTTCGAAGATTAAATTCGGTGGAGCCAAAACCGCAGAAAACGGTACCCTTAATGCACTTGACGGAAAAATCACTGCGACGAATTCCGACGTGACTCTGGATGTGCCGACGACAGAACAGACAATCACAGCAACAGGCACCACCTACGAATGCCTGCTGGTTCCGTCAGGAGAGGATGACAACAAACAGACCGTAACCCTCACCCTTACGATAGATGGTGAGTACAAGACCGCCACTCTCTCCGGTGACAACGGAGTAATCATCGCCAAGGGCACCAAGTCCAACATCACCATTGATCTGAGCAACAGCGGAATCTCCGTCCAGACAGTCTCTGTCGAGGACTGGAACGTTGTCGAAGTCGGAGGGCACAGAGTTACTGTAAAATTCGACGAGGGTGTCAATGGAATTAAAAAGGATGTTTGGGTAATGGCTTATGAGCAAGACGGAGATGTTATTATCAAGTCGTATTCAAACAGTGGAAAAACAATTACCTGTCAACTTGACGATGACACAATGGTGGAGTCTATTCCAGACGGAAATCTCTCTGTATTTACGCTCCCAAGCGTCTCAAAAGATATCGTAGCGACCATCGGTGTCTGGAGAGAAGGCGGCAGGAGGGAAATCACTATTGGCGGTCATAAGATTAATGTTGTTTACGACGAAGTCAAAGATATTGAGGAAGATGTCTGGGTAATGGCTTATGCAGAGAATGGCAATGCTGTCATTGAGGCCGAGAGTTCATCCGACAAGCCGGTCAAATGCGTCAAAGATGGGGAGAGGATTGCAGGTTCAAAAACTGGAACGCTATACAAATTCACCATATCCGATATAACAGACAATGCGACGGTAACGATAGGATATTCAAAATACACGGCAACAATCGGCTTTACCCAAGGCTCCGTTACTGACAAGGCAACGTTGAAGATTAACGGTGACGAAGTTGAAGCCGGAGGGTCGATTTCTGTATTTGAGGGAACTAATGTAGAGTATTCTGCGGAGGCTGATGATGGTTATCGTGTATATGGGTGGTACGATAATAACGGACAAAAAATCAGCGATGCCGAATCCTTCACCGTCAGCAGAATCAGTTCTGATGTCGCTTACTATGCAGAAGTCAAAGGAGGATGCATACTGACGGTCAACACGATTTATGCAGGGACGAGTACAATAACAGCTAACGGAGTCTCCATTGAGTCCGGTCGTGCGTATTACTATGAGCAGAACACCCAAATAACACTCACCGCCAGTCCTGCCACCGAATGTGATTTTGTCAAGTGGTGTGATGAAGACGGAAAGACTCTCAGCATTGAGAATCCTTATTCTTTCACCTTGTCTGACAACCTTACCATAACGTCCGTTTTCGAATTCGAACCGGAAGATGCACTCAGTGGCGTATTCAGCGTAAGCGGGAATAAGAAGGTCCGTTTCTCAAAGGGCAACTTGTGGTATGGCAAGGTCGGAGATGCAAGTGAGGCTACATTCAACTTCGAAGCCAATCAGTATGATGTTCCCCCTCTCACTTCCGACAATGAGACAGAGAGCCACATCGGACATTTTTATTGGAGTAAGTACGCAACCGTAGCAAGTTCATTGTTAAACTACACCGACTCTGGTGCGCCTGCTACGGACGTGTTCTTCACCAACGACAGTGAAAATCAGGCAAAACCGAACCTTGGGTTTACTGTAAACGGGCAGACGGGATTCTGGAGGGTTCTTTCAGGAGGCGCCAACGGAGAGTGGAAATATTTGATTAACTATAACGATGAATGTGGAACGACCGTTCGTTCCGGCAAATACAAATATGGTGTTACCGTTTGCGGGAAAACCAATTGTCTCGTATTGCTCCCGGACGATTGGAAGTGGGGAGAAAACGGTGTTGGAACCGATTGGCAGGACGGTGGCTATCCCGAAACATCAACTGACAAGGTAACATGGCAAACAATGGAAACAGCCGGTGCCGTGTGCCTTCCCGCTGCCGGCTATCGCATTGGCATGCCGGGCATCCCGACTCCGGCGCTCGTGAACAATGTCGGCGACTACGGCTATTACTGGTCTGCGTCTCCGTACGACTTCATCCGCGCTTACGACTTGCGCTTCTACAGCGACAATGTCGACCCGCTCAACAGCGACGCACGGGATAGGGCCCAGTCTGTCCGCCTCGTCACAGAAGTGAAATAATAAACCCCACCTTGCCCAAGGCCGCAAGGCCACAGGCAAGGTGACCAAATTAAAATCCTTGAAAGCCATAGTCCAGCGCCCGCGGGGCGCTGGGATATTTTATATACGCACAAGCCCACAATGGTCTGCATGACGGGCTATCAAACGTACATGCTTAACGCCTGAGGTGCACCCCAAAAGTTGGACAAGAAACTTTAGGGTATGAGTTACAAATTA
>JAKSIQ010000046.1 GCA_024398755.1 Bacteroidaceae bacterium
TAATTTGTAACTCATACCCTAAAGTTTCTTGTCCAACTTTTGGGGTGCACCTCAGAACCAAAGTATATGGATATGAAAAAAACATTGTTTTGCCTTGCGGTTGTATGCCTTGCGATTTTATCGTGTGAGAGGGAGAAATCTTACAAGTACACCGTTGAGACTACTTCTGGCAGCAATTTTTCCATAAATCTGAAGGAATACGATGAGTTTGATAATGTGTTATTTACAAGGCTGATCTATTTTGATAAGGAGAATCATAGCCAACAGTTCTCGTCGATGATGGAAACTGTGAGCATCGGCATACCTCCACAAAGTAAAAAAATAGGAGGGAACAATATCGATATTGGCAATGATGAGAGATACAAGTTGAGGAAGGACGGCAAACTCAAACTCACCATATCGTCCTCTGGGACAATACGGGCGAACTGAACTGCTCTCTGGCTCGCGAAACGGGTAGTTGTTTAGTACAGCTTTAAGTGTCCATTCTATTGTCTCAATTTTGTTGAATTCACATTAAACTATTTGTAAACTATGAAAATTGGAAAAAAGCTATTTGTTCTGTTCTCATGCGCCACATTGTGTCAGATTAATGTATTTGCTCAAGAAATCCCTATACTTGTTGGTATGGGTATTAATATTTCTCCCACTGAATTGATTACTGAATACGATGGTGATAGCCATTCTCAAGAGATGCATTCGTTAGACCTTAATTTTATTGATGCATCGATTCCGACATCACCGACACTGGGCTTTTGTTTTGACTTAGGACTTGGCCACAACTTTACTTGGGGAGAAGAGAAACAAAACGGTATCACCAATAAGACTTTTCTTTGGGGAGCAAATATATCTGGAGGACTTTCATATGGAATAGATTTGGGAACCCTAGAAATTCTGCCGTTTTTTGATATTTGCATGGATATTAGTTGCCTTGGATCAAACACAGTATCAGGAAAATCAATTAAAACGGAAAAAACAGAAATTTTTGGAAAAGACAGCGATTTTCACCGGACGCGGATCAGTTATAAATTTGGAGCAAAGGTGAGTTTTGGCAAAATCTACCTGGGAATAGGCAGAAAAGCTCCGATTACTAATTTCTATAACAAAAATGACGTAAAACAGAACTTTTACAAGACAGAATTTACAATAGGATATAATTTTGCATCCAATTATTAATAATCAGTTTCTCAATAATGGAAGCTCCTCAAATTATGTTTTAAAGACTAAAGTATTTTATTCCCAATTTGACTCAACACTTGAAATACGTTATGTCGGATAGTAATAGAAGAAGCAACCGCCTGCTTTTATTGGCTCTGATCATTCTCATACCATTTTTTCTCTTGCAGTAAGGAAAAGGAAGTGGAAGAGATGGATGAAGGGATATGGTATAAGTGCAACTACAGTCAGAGGGAATATATTTCCTTTTCTGAAACAAACGGAGATAGGACCATTTTCTGGCATCTGGAAGGAAAATCTGGGCATAAATGGATTTACAAATACGAAAGACATGTGCGCTGAACTGGTTGAAAGATATAATTTGATGTGAAAGCTTCCCGAATTGGGGAAGCTTTCCAATTACATGTCAGTACAGTCTACTTGACTACTCTCTTTGTGGACGCTGACGGGGACCTCTTTTCATTTCGCTTCGCGAAAGGTCTCCCTTCGGTCGAATGGCTTCGTCCGGACCGCCGGCTATTTCCAGGGATCAAGTGTGTAAACCGTGAAACCACCGGTATTTGCCAGATACAACAGGCCGGTTTTCGGATCACATGTAACGCAGTCAACATATTGGTCCAGGCTGATTCTTTTTACCAGTTTGCCATTCCAATCCCAAACATGAAGTTCTACATTGTTTGCTTCTGATGGGCCTATTATACTTAATATGTCACCAATGCTCTGGGCTGTAATGGGATCTGCCTGCCATTCCTGACCTGAATAAAGGGCATAGATATATTTGCTGTCGGCACAGAAACCGCATGTACTGAAATAGCATTCCTTTAAGGCACTGCCATTCGTGCTGTGGTACTGGCCGGTCCATTCGGGAAGTGAATAGAACCTGCGGTCCGATTCATCTTTCGTGGTCTGGATGCTTATCATGGGATACTCTTCGTAGATGGTGGCAAACTTGTTGTCCGGTCCGCGTACAATCCAGCTTGGAAAACTGCTCACCTTGTACTGGCGGTCTGACATGTTTGGAAAATCAAGCCATTTTTCGCTCTGTTTGTCATCGGCCGATATCTTAACGTACATTGCCCTGTAATTATGTTCATCGGCAATAATCTTGGTACCGTCATCGAATATTAGAAGATGGTTGGAAAATGACTGATTAAAGCTGCCACGGCTTTCCCTTTTCAGAAACGGCTTGCCTTTTTTCACGTCAAGCTTGAAAATGGAATAACCGCCGTCCCCGTCCATTTCAAATATGCTCAGTCTGTCGTTGGCAATGTTCATTGATACAGGAACAATCGGTGATGCAAAATCGTCCGGTCCATTGCCTTCAACGCCTGTCGAACATATGTATTTTCCTGTTTTCCTGTTAAGGAAATGAAGAATATTGTTACCTGTCGGGTTGTACACAATAAGATATTTTTTCCAGACAAATAGCCTTGAAACATTCATCAAATTGGCCACATTGCAGTCGAAAGGCTTGAGTTTGGCAGTCTCGGTTTCCACCTCTTCGCTTATTTCCACCACTTCGCATATTTTCTCCTTTTGGCTTGTTCCCACCTTTTCAATCAGATTGGCAGTGAGCTGCGTCAAAGCTGCGGTATTGTCATCGTCATCGTTGAATAATGGCTTGCCATTGACAAGTATTTTTGAAACGTCCTTGCCGTTTACAGTGATATTACCCTCGGAATCGATTTCCACTCCCGGGATTTTTTTCAGCAGTTCTTCTATTGTTTTTGAATCAGATGGGTCAACGTCAACGAAATTGGCGGAATTGAATTGGGCACTTGTCGGCAAACCGATTGATAACATGGCTGTTGTGGCCACCAAAAGGATTATCTTTTTCATAGTTTTAATTTTGGTCTGTAATAGTATTAACGGGAAATGGGTCCAAAGTTAAGCCGGCCATAATCATTAACATAAATCGCAGCAGAATAAGGTCTTAACCTAATTCAAGAATCACAGCATCCTTCAGGTGCAGTTCCAGCTCATCGGGCGGAATCTTATAGACTTTCGGTGTTCTGGAGCGGGGGTATCGGTCCTCCCCTGTATCCCATCTTTCCGAGAAAGGTCCTTGCTTCGGTCAGAACGATTGGTATGGGTGGAAGCGCCCCTTCAAAGCAAAGTGCATTGAAGCGGTCAAAGGTCTGTTGTATGAATGATATGCTTGCGGTCATACGGGCTATTCGGGCTGTTGCATGAGCAGGGTGATTATGTCGGCATCGGCAGCGGCCCAGTCAAGGGTTGCCAGGTCTTCTTTGGGCAGCCAGCGGTAGTCGGCATGCTCCTTCAACTTGAAATCTGTGCTGATGGGAGTGCACAGGTAGGTTGATAGCGTAATGCTGAAATCCGGGTATTCGTGGTTGACGGTTATCAGGTGGCGGCCTACCTTTACCTGGTAGTCCATCTCTTCAAGAAGCTCGCGCTGCAGCGCCTGCTGCGGTGTCTCGCCTGCCTCTATCTTGCCTCCGGGGAACTCCCATTTCAGGGTGGTGTAGGGATATCGGGTCTGGCCTTTGCGGGTGCAAAGAAACTTGCCGTCCTTGAATACTACAGCTGCCACTACGTTGTAATGCGGTTTTTCTGTCATAAAGGGGTCTGATATTGTTGATGTGTCACGCCCTGTCAACGCCTGGAACGAGCTGAACTGTGCGGCCCGGTCATGCATAGACATGGGCGGGTGATTGGCCGAAACGTGATGCGGCAGGTTTATTATGTCATCGTAATTGTCAGTCATGCCTTGTGTCCTCCTATCTGTCCGTTGCGTTCAATGGCAGTCGCGCCTTCCTCGAAGTTCAGACCTTTAAGTATTGCGTTCTTGCCGTATTTCTTCTTTATGTCAAGCAGGGTTTTCTGCATGCGGTGCTCGCGTTCCAGTGTCTCCTTTTCGGCCTTGCGCTGTTGTTCCAACGCCTCATAGTCAGTGAACAGGTCGAGCTGCTGGGGCTGGTGCACGGCCGCCTGGCTTTCATCCATCACATTGTCTGTGCAGATGTTCAAACGGCGTATAAGCAGGCTGGGATTCACTATCCGGTCATACAGCGCCACTACGGCATCGGCTATGACTGTGGCCGATGATGTGTGACGTCCCAGTTTTGTTGTGCCGTGTGCGTGGGCCGGGACCTTGCGGCCATAGTAATCGGTACTGACCTTGCCGTCATAGCTTATACCGGGGGTAGTCAGGCTTTCCACATCATAGCCTATGGTCAGCGTCAGACGGTCAGTCGCGAGGTGCTTGCTGACCAGACGCAGGGCTGCGGCATCGGCCATTTCGTGTATCACAACCCGGGCCTTTTTGAATGTGTACGGGCTGGTAAGCACCTGTCCGCTGCTTAGCGAATTCGTTTCGGGGCGGTATGCTTTGATCTGGTCAATGGTGCAAGGTTCCCAACCCCAGGCATGGTCAATGAGCAGTTCGGCATTCACTCCGAACAGGTTGTACAGCATTTCCTCATGTTCAACGGAGCAGCGGGCCAGTTTGCCCATGGTGTCAATACCGTAGAATGCCAGCTTCTGTGCAGTACCTTTGCCAACCCTCCAGAAAGCGGTAAGAGGCCGGTGGTTCCACAGCTGCCGGCGGTAGCTCATTTCGTCAAGCTGGGCTATGCGCACTCCGTCCTTGTCGGCCGGTATGTGCTTGGCCACAATGTCCATGGCAACCTTGCACAGATACAGGTTGGTGCCTATGCCTGCAGTTGCCGTTATGCCGGTCTGATGCAGTACATCGCGTATCATGGTCATGGCCAGTTCGCGTGCGGTCATTCTGTAGCTTGCCAGATAGCCGGTTGCGTCAATGAACACCTCGTCAATGGAATACACGTGTATGTCATCGGGCGAAACGTATTTCAGATAGGTCTCATATATGCGGTTGCTGTATTTCAGGTAGTATGACATGCGCGGCGGCGCAGCTATGAAATCCACTTCCCAGTCAGGATGTGCCTTCAGGTCTGTGTCCGATGTGGATTTGCCGGTAAACCGGTGCTGCGGTGTCTTGAACAGACGGTCGCCGTTCACCTGACGCAGACGTTCTGTCACCTCGAACAGACGCGCCCGTCCGCCAATGCCGTAAGCCTTGAGCGATGGCGATACTGCCAGGCAGATGGTCTTCTCGGTGCGGCTGACATCGGCCACGACAAGATTGGTGGTGAGCGGGTCCAGTCCGCGCTCGACACACTCGACCGATGCGAAGAACGACTTCAGGTCAATGGCAATGTATGTTTTTCCGTTTTCTTCTGTCACGTCTGTGAATGGTTGCTGCTTGCGGCAAAGGTATTGGAATTTCCTTATCTTTGCAATTCGAATTATCCACAGGAAAGCAATATGACACTAAAGGAATTTCTCAATACTAACGACCGCTTTGCAGCCGACAACGGTATGCAGCTGACACAGGTTACACCCGAATTTTCAATTGCCGTGATGACGGTCGATGAACACCACTTGAATGGTGCAGGCGTCTGCCAGGGTGGGGCGCTTTTCACTTTTGCCGACCTTGCAATAGCAGCCGCCATGAATGCCTGCGGCAACGTTACCCTTGGCCTTGAGAATGCCATGACATTCCATCATCCGGCACGCGTTGGCGACAGGCTGACAGCCCGGGCTGTCGTGACCTGTGACCACCGCAGGATTCCGTTCTGCCGTGTGGAAATTACCAATGCCGATGGAACGCTCATAGCATCGGGTACTTCACTTGGCTACCGCAAGGCCGATGTCATGCCTTTTGATTCGCTGATGTAATGATTTCAGAGCCGATACAGCAGGCGTCGGCACCAGACAAGGAGGGTGACCATGGCCCAGCGGGACAGCAGGATTATGTACCAGACTCCGCCGCATGCTGTCAGAATGGCAAGGTCTTCAAGGTTGCTGTGTGAAATGCCAATGTGGGTGTTGAGCAGATCCACGTCGCGGCGGTTCAGGGTGCTGCGTTCCATCTCGTCCATCATGGCGGCCGAACCGTATGACAGACCTACCAGGTTGGCCACAATCCATAGGAACGATGTGCTTGCAGGCAGGCCGAATACGGTCAGTAGCGGTCTGAACAGTCTGGAGATTTTTTCCATAATGCCAAACTCGTACAGTTCACGCTGCAGAATGTTCAGAGCCCAGATAATGCACAGCATCCAAGCTCCGAGTTTGAGCAGGTTAAGCAGCCATGCAATGAAAAGCGCATGTATGTCGGGCTGAATCTGGAAAAACGGGACATCGGCCAATGGAGTAAGGTTGGCAACGTAGTGCGGTCTTCCAGGTAGAATCAGGTTGAGCAGTATTCCAAGAGACAGTGATGCCAGAGTACGGACAATGTAGCAGTAAGCCCTTGAAGTGCCGGTCTTGTGCTGGACAGCGCTTTCCAGAATCATGGCGTGTGCTGCCAGCGTCATGGTGCCTAGAATGGTGACCTCACGCGTAGTCAGTTCCAATGTTGAAAGGGCGGCCACGCAGGAATAGACATTTATGAAATAGCCGCTTACGTATGCAAGTGACGCTTCGCCCGGCAGTCCGAAATACAGGAATACCGGACTGACAGCCACTGAAATCCAGCTCAGGATTCCCAAGGCCCGTAGGACGAACATTGCAAACGATACTGCTGCAGTGATTTTGAAAATCCATATGATGGTCTTGAAAGCTCCAGGAGTAGCCTGAACGGCCACACGCTTCAAGCGTTCGAATACGGTTTCTTCTGTCATATTATGGAAAAATGTTCAAGGGCATTCAGAATTCCGTCATTGTCAGGTGCGTCAGTCTTGTACGATGCAGCCGATTCTACACACGCAATACAGCCGCCCATGGCAACGCTCAACCCCGCATATCGCAGCATTTCAAGGTCGTTGGCGCCGTCACCGAAAGCCATGCATTCATCCGGCTTCAGACCGAAATGATCAAGTGCGGCCTTCATACCGAAGCTTTTGTTGCTGTCGGCCGGCACAATGTCGGAAAAAGTGGAATGCCAGCGTGTAAGGCGGCAGTTGGGAAGCGCCATTTTGGTCTCTTCGTCCAATTCCGTGCCAAACAGTCCGACCATCTGGAATATGGGTGTGCCGGCCAGTTGGTCAAGGCCAGCCACTTGGGGCGTTATGAAGTTGAGCAGCTTGATGAATCTGTCGGTCTCATTGCACTTGCGGCTCATGAATACCTGGTTTTCTGTTATGAAAAAACAGTCAATGGGGTTCTTCTTCAGATATGAGTTCCAACTGTTCACATCGGCGCTGGAAATGGGACGTTTCAGTATTGTCTTTCCGCCTACGCTGCATATTCCGCCGTTGACTGTAATGAAACCGTCAAACTGCTCACCTTCAAGGTTGTCAATGGCACAATACGGACGGCCACTGCATATGAACAGCTTTATGCCGCGTTGCCGTAGTCTTTCCAAGGCAATGTGCGCCGATTGTGGAATACGGTGGGTTTCAAGACTCACAAGAGTCCCGTCAATGTCAAAGAAAACAGCTTTTATCATATAATCAGATGTTCGGCTTTTCCAGTCCGTAGCCTTCCTTCCTGTCAACGGCTTTCAGACGCAGTGCAAGCAGCAGCGCTGCAACTCCGAACAGGGCGAAGATGCACATTGGCAGTGTGTAGTCATATTGGGTGACCTGCGCTCCGTCAACAATACGTGTTCCGACTTTGCAATAGTTGTCTAACACCTTGCCAATAAACAGGGGGACCAGTCCCAGACCTATGTTCTGGACATAGAAAATGAGCGCGTAAGCCGATCCGAGCAGTTTCAGTGGAATAATTTTCGGAACGCTTGGCCACATGGCCGACGGTACCAGCGAGAATGCCACTCCAAGCAGTATCATCACGGCTGAGGCAAACCACCAGTAGTTGAGTACAGGCAGCGCAAACAGAACGTGGACCAGAATCAGCAGCACGGAACCTATTATCATGATTGTGGCTCCTTTGCCCTTCCTGTCATAAATGCCGCCGAACAGTGGTGTCATTATAAGGTTACCGAAAGGAATAAGGCTTGGTATGAGACCTGCCAGACCGCTTTCAACTCCATATTTGTTTTCCATGAGGGAAGTCGCGAACTTCAGGAACGGGAACACTGCCGAATAGAACATGAGACACATGAAGGCTATGAGCCAGAAACCGCGGTTTGTTACAATCTGCTTCAGGTCTTTCACTTTGAATGTGTCGTCGGTGCTGATTGTATCGGCAACTTCGGCGTCGAATTTCCTGTCGAGGACACAGAATACAAGATATGCCAGGAATCCTATTGTCAGCAATAACGATGACAGCAGGATTGGGGCCGATACGGAAATGCGTTTGGCTACAATGGGACTGACTACCAGAGCGGCGGCGGTACCTATACGTGCAAGTGCTACCTGGATACCAAGTGCCGTTGCCATTTCCTTGCCCTGGAACCACTTGGCAATGACCTTGGAGACAGTCGTGCAGCAGTTCTCAACACCGACCGCGAAAACGGCATGGCCTATGCAGGCCACAAGAACCTGCGAACGTATGCCGAATACGGTACCGGCATCGGGCGAAATGAATTCAATGGCATAATATTTTGCAAGCGATCCGGCAAGCATGAGCAGGCAAGTGACAATGCCTGTGAATCTGATGCCCATCTTGTCCAGTACGATACCTCCTAATACCAGCATGAACAGATAGACGTTGAACCAACTGTAGGCGGAATTGAACAGACCGAATTCCGAACTTGACCAGTGCATCTGGTCCTCGAGCATGGTCATCAGGGGCGAAAGGGCATCGGTCAGGAAATAACCCCACATCATGGTGAATGACACAATTATCAGTGTCGCCCAGCGGGCCCCTTTGCTTTCGCTGATTCTTTTCTGAATGATTTCGGTCATATTTCAGTTTCTTTAATTCTAATGAGTGTGCAAAAGTATGAAAAATCCATTACTTTTGCAGTGCTGCTGCGAAGCAGATAAGAATTACCGGTTAATAACATGACACTTAACGAATTGACGGCGGTTTCACCAATTGACGGCCGCTACCGTGGCAAGACGCGGAATCTTGCAGTTTATTTTTCAGAATTCGCCCTCATCAAGTACAGGGTCAGGGTTGAAATCCAGTATTTTACAGCATTGTGCCAGTCTGGGCTGCCTCAACTGAAGACAATTCCAGCATCGGTCCTTGACAGACTGCAGGGAGTTTGGATGGATTTTCAGGAGTCCGATGCCCTTCATATCAAGGAAATAGAAAAAGTCACCAATCACGATGTCAAGGCAGTAGAATACTTCATAAAGGAGAAATTCGATCTTATTCCGGAACTGACACCTTATAAGGAATTCATCCATTTCGGACTTACATCACAGGATATCAACAATACATCGGTTCCGCTTTCAATCAAGGAAGCTCTTGAAAATGAGTACTATCCTGCAATTCAGAGTCTCATTGACAAACTCGAGGAATATGCACAGCGTTGGAAGGATGTACCTATGCTGGCACGTACCCACGGACAGCCTGCATCTCCGACGCGCCTGGGTAAGGAAATAGAAGTGTTCGCTTACCGTCTGCGTCAGCAGCTCAAACAGCTCAAGGCTGTCCCCATGAGCGCCAAGTTTGGCGGTGCAACCGGCAATTTCAACGCACATCATGTGGCATTCCCTGAAATCGACTGGAAGAGTTTTGCTGAAAAGTTCCTTTCAGAGAAGTTGGGCCTGGAGCGTGAGGAATACACCACCCAGATTTCGAACTATGACAACCTGGCTGCCCTGTTCGATGCCATGAAGCGTATGAACACCATTCAGATTGACATGAACCGCGACTTCTGGCAGTACATTTCAATGGAATACTTCAAGCAGCAGATAAAGGCCGGCGAAGTGGGCTCAAGCGCAATGCCGCACAAGGTCAACCCGATTGATTTTGAGAATGCCGAGGGAAATCTTGGCATGGCGAACGCCATTCTGGAGCAGCTCTCGCGCAAGCTGCCGGTTTCACGTCTTCAGCGTGACCTTACCGATTCTACGGTAATACGTAATGTCGGTGTTCCTTTCGGTCATGAGATGATAGCCGTTGCAAGCTCAATGAAGGGACTTGGCAAACTGCTCATAAACGAGGCTAAGATTGCTCAGGATCTTGACGGCTGTTGGAGTGTGGTGGCCGAAGCCATTCAGACCATACTGCGCCGCGAAGGCTATCCGCATCCGTACGAGGCTCTGAAGGAGCTTACACGCACAAACAGTGCCATTACCCGTGATTCCATCATGGGATTCATTGACACTCTTAATGTCAGTGATGCCGTGAAGGAGGAACTGCGCAGCATAGCACCGGGCAATTACACTGGAATTTGAACTGCATAAATCAATTATTCATATCACCTAACAAAAAGGCCGTGAGGCCAGAATCAGATTATGGAAACAGAAAAAGGAAATGAGTTTTTCTTTGATGATGACAATTACGGTCATGAGAACCGCAGTGAAGGACAGAACGGCAACCGTCGTGAAGGACGTCCCCGTTTTGTAAGAACTGAAGGACAGAATCGTCCGCAGTATTCAAGAGTAGAGCGTCCTGTCCGCCGCGAGAACGGTCAGGAAGGTGGTTATCAGCGCCAGGGCGGTTACAATCGTGAAGGCGGCTATCAGCGCCAGAACAATTACAGCCGCGAAGGTGGTTATCAGCAGCGGGAAGGATCGTATGGCCGTCCGCGTTATAATCATGACAGTCAGGAAGGTCAGCCTCGTTTTTATCGTGAACGTGTTGAGGGCCAGGAAGGTGGCTACCAGCGTCAGGGCGGTTACCAGCGTCAGGGCGGTTACCAGCGTCAGGGCGGTTACCAGCGTCAGAGCGGTTACCAGCGTGAAGGCGGTTACCAGCGTGAAGGCGGTTACCAGCAGCGTCAGAACGGCTATGGTCGTGACGGTGGCTACCAGCAGCGTGGCGGGTTCAGAAAGCCTGCCCGCAAACAGGACAGTCGCAAGCATATATCATTCTCGGATGTCATACACAATCCGGACGAGGAAATACGTTTGAACAAATATCTTGCCAATGCCGGCGTATGTTCGCGCCGTGAGGCTGATGATTTCATCAAGGCAGGTGTGGTCAAGGTGAATGGAGTTACAGCAACCGAGATGGGCACCAAGGTGAAACGCGGTGACAACGTGCTCTTCCATGATCAGCTGGTAAACATAGAACGCAAAATATACATTCTTCTCAACAAACCGAAGGATTGTGTCACTACCGTAGATGATCCTCAGGAACGCAAAACCGTGATGGACTACATCAAGGGCGCATGCAAGGAACGCGTTTATCCTGTAGGTCGTCTGGACCGCAACACCACCGGCGTTCTGCTTCTTACCAATGACGGTGAAATGGCTAC
The DNA here is from genome assembly GCA_024398755.1 of Bacteroidaceae bacterium. Lineage (GTDB taxonomy): Bacteria > Bacteroidota > Bacteroidia > Bacteroidales > Bacteroidaceae > Colenecus. Next base: position 11,447 of record JAKSIQ010000046.1, read on the forward strand.
ACGCCTGACTCATCCCAAGTTCCTCAAGAAGAAGATATATCACGTACGACTTGACCGCAATGTAAGCGAACAGGATATGCAGAAACTGCTTGACGGCGTTTGCATAGGCGAAGAGGAAAACGATATTGTACGTGCTGACGAGGTAAGCTACGTCAACGATGACAAGACGCAGGTGGGCATCGAAATCCACTCCGGACGCAACCGCGTTGTACGTCGTATGTTCGATGCTCTTGGCTATCACGTTGCCAAGCTTGACCGTGTCCAGTTTGCCGGTCTCACCAAAAAGCGTCTGCGTCGTGGTGACTGGCGTTTCCTCACAGATAAAGAGGTAAATATGCTGCGCATGGGCGCATATGAATAATACCAATAATCAATATGTAACAATGGATATCAAGAGAACAAGAATAGTTGACCTGCTCAAACGTACCGATTTCGGACAGCAGGTTCTGGTCAAGGGATGGGTACGCACCCGTCGCGGCAGCAAGGCTGTCAGTTTCATCGCACTGAATGACGGTTCCACAATCAAGAATGTGCAGATTGTGGCAGATCTTGACAAGTTCGGCGAGGAACTGATGAAGCAGATTACAACCGGTGCCTGCCTCAGTGTGACCGGAACCATGGTTGAAAGCATCGGCTCAGGCCAGGCCGTTGAAATTCAGGCTTCTGAAATAGAGGTACTTGGCACTTGCGGTGACGATTATCCGATGCAGAAGAAAGGCCAGAGCTTCGAGTATATGCGTCAGCATGCCCACATGCGTCTGCGTACCAATACTTTCGGCGCCGTGATGCGCATACGTCACAATATGGCGTTTGCAATACATCAGTATTTTCATAATCACGGGTTCTATTATTTCCACACTCCGCTTATTACCGCTTCGGACTGCGAGGGCGCAGGACAGATGTTCCAGGTTACTACCCTTGACCTTCAGCGCGTTGCAAAGTCAGGCAAGGTAGACTATGATCAGGATTTCTTTGGCAAACCGGCCAGCCTGACCGTCTCGGGCCAGTTGGAAGGCGAACTTGGTGCAACCGCACTTGGCGCCATATATACTTTCGGTCCCACATTCCGCGCTGAAAATTCAAATACTCCGCGTCATTTGGCCGAGTTCTGGATGATAGAGCCGGAAATCGCATTCATGGACCTGGTTGAACTTATGGATCTGGAGGAAGATTTCCTGAAGTTCTGTATAAACTGGGCTCTTGAGCATTGTCAGGACGATCTTGAATTCCTTAACAATATGGTTGACAAGGGTCTGATTGAACGCCTGAAGAGCGTCGCCAATACAGAATTCGTACGTCTGCCATACAGCAAGGGCATTGAGATTCTTCAGGATGCCATAGCCAAAGGACGCAAGTTCGAATTCCCATGCAACTGGGGCGATGATCTGGCCAGCGAGCACGAACGCTACCTGGTTGAGGAATATTTCAAGAAGCCTGTCATAATGACCAACTATCCGAAGGCCATCAAGGCATTCTACATGAAGATTGATGCTGAAAAGCCTATGTGCATGGGCAAGCAGCAGGAGGAGACTGTTCAGGGTACCGATGTGCTGTTCCCGCAGATTGGCGAGATTATTGGCGGCTCGGTACGTGAAGAGAACTATGACAAGCTGATGAGCGAAATTGAGAGCCGTGGTATCCCAATGAAGGATATGTGGTGGTATCTTGATACGCGTCGTTTCGGCTCGTGCCCGCACGCAGGATTCGGGCTGGGATTCGAGCGGCTTATGCTGTTCGTTACTGGAATGCAGAACATTCGTGACGTCATTGCGTTCCCCAGAACTCCGCGAACCGCGGAGTTCTGAGGAACGCCTTCCTTTTTTATTCCACCCCCAAACCCCCGCCAGCGGGGACTTGGTCGCTTCGCTCCTCAAAACTCCGCGTACTGCGGAGTTCTGAGG
>JAKSIQ010000047.1 GCA_024398755.1 Bacteroidaceae bacterium
TGGCTGTCGACTTCTACAACAACCGAAGGCCGCATATGAGCATCGGCATGAAGGCTCCGGCAGAGATGGCCGAGTCAACTGGAGACAGGGATATGAGATGGCACAGCTACAGGCTGGAGTCAATAAAAGGCAGGGATAACTTGGATATCCCTGAAAACTGTTTACCTTTGACGGCGTGTCAGGGGTCTCCTTCCGGCCTGCGGCCTCCAGTCAACCCCTGACAGTGATAAGACTCGGATGGTAAACCCATCTCAGGGATAACGACGAATAGTCAACTTATACCAGTAATAAATCTATAATCCGAGTCAACTAAAATCAGGAAAAGACAGACCTGGCCATTTTTCAGACCGCGGTGAGTGAATCGGGCTGTTTTACTCACGAAAGCGTAATGTCGCACGTATCAATCCCCATATTTTTTCGGGCGAACCCCATCTATGCCTTCCCCCACTAAATTTCCACTGAGCCGCGATCTGATACCGCTGCCACTCTCTTAATAACTTTTTGCGCTGATGCGCGGGTAATACGGTCCCTGCCTTGTATCTTTGCGGTACTTGGCAGGGATTTTTTATGAAACAGGAATTTGTTGACATTATTGCACGCTCAACGGGGCTTCGTGCCGGTCAGGTTGAGAATTGCATAAAGCTGCTTGACGGTGGCGCCACCATACCATTTATAAGCCGGTACCGCAAGGAATCGACCGGCGGCATGGACGAAGTTCAGGTTACGGCTGTGAGCGATGCCTTGGAGAGGCTTGACGGGCTGGTGCAGCGCAAGGAGACAATGCTCAAGACCATTGAAGGGCTGGACAAACTGACGCCTGAGCTGCGGAAGCGCATTGAAGAATGCTGGGATGCTACACAGCTTGAAGACATATACGCCCCTTACAAGCCGCATAGGAAGACACGTGCCGACATAGCCATAGAACAGGGGCTGGAACCGCTGGCCGATTTCATTGAGAAGCAGAACGGTTTCGTTCCGCTTGACAGGGAGGCTGCAAAATATGTTGATAAGGAGAAGGGGGTCGATGATGTCGAAGTTGCCCTGAACGGCGCAATGGACATTATTGCACAGCGCGTGTCGCTTGATGAGAGCGCCCGCAATCTTGTGCGCAGCCACTATCGCCGCAATGCAGTCATTTCAAGCCGTCTGGTCCGTGGCAAGGAGGCCGATGCCCAGAAGTTCCGCGACTGGTTCGACTTTTCGGAGCCGCTGTCACGCTGCGCATCGCACCGTCTGCTGGCCATGCGCCGCGGCGAACAGGAAGGCATGCTGCGCGTCTCGATTGACATTGACGATGAGCAGGCGTCCGACAGTCTGGCAGGCAGGTATGTGCGCGGCAAATCGGCTGTGTCGAAGTGTGTGGACGATGCCGTCCACGACAGCTACTACCGTCTGCTGCAGCCGTCAATCGAGTCTGAATTTGCCGCTCTTTCCAAGGAAAAGGCCGACGCTGAAGCCATCCGCATATTCGCACGCAACCTTGAACAGCTGCTCATGGCATCGCCTCTGGGCGAGAAGGCCGTCATGGGCATCGACCCCGGTTTCCGTACCGGATGCAAGGTTGTCTGTCTGAGTCCGCAGGGTGACCTGCTGCATAACGAGACGGTCTTTCCACATCCGCCTGTCAGCCAGACACGTCAGGCATCGGCCAAAATTGAAACGCTGGTCGAGCAGTATCATATTGAAGCCATTGCAATAGGCAACGGCACGGCCGGACGTGAGACCATGGAATTCGTGAAGGGGCTGAACATTCCGCGCAGTGTGAGCGTGTTCAGCGTGAATGAGGACGGCGCTTCCATTTATTCCGCATCGAAGACTGCCCGTGACGAGTTCCCCGACTATGACGTTACTGTGCGGGGCGCAGTGTCAATTGGGCGAAGGCTGATGGATCCGCTAGCCGAGCTGGTCAAGATTGACCCGTCGTCAATTGGAGTGGGGCAGTACCAGAAGGATGTCAGCCAGACCGGTCTGAAACACTCGCTTGACCAGACCGTTGTAAGCTGCGTGAACCGTGTCGGTGTAAACGTCAATACCGCCAGTACGCATCTGCTGTCGTACATAAGCGGATTGGGGCCTGTGCTTGCGCAGAACATTGTGGCTTTCCGCAGCAAGAACGGTCCGTTCCGCAACCGCCGTCAGCTGCTTGAAGTTCCAAGGCTTGGTCCGAAGGCGTTTGAGCAGGCGGCCGGATTCCTGCGCATTCCAGGCAGCAGCCAGCCTCTTGACAATTCGGCGGTGCATCCGGAGAGCTATGCTGTGGTGGAGAAAATGGCATCGGACCTTGGCTGCACGGTGGCACAGCTCATTGAATCAAAGGAACTGCGCGACAGGATAGACGTGCGCAAATACGTCACGGCAAAGACGGGACTTCCTACGCTGACCGACATTATGGCAGAACTGGAGAAGCCCGGACGTGATCCGCGCGGGCCGCTGAAGAAGTTCGAATTCTCAAACGAAGTCCACACCATTGAAGACTTGCGTCAGGGCATGGAACTGCCAGGCATAGTGAGCAACGTTACCAACTTCGGCGCTTTTGTCGATATAGGTGTCCATATAAAGGGGCTGATTCACGTTTCGCAGCTTGCACCCGGCAAGTTCGTCAAGGACCCCACTCAGGTGGTATCGCTCCAACAGCAGGTCATGGTAAGGGTGCTCGACGTTGACCTGGGACGCCAGCGCATAAGCCTGCAGCTCATGTAGCGGCCAGTGTTGAAAACTTTGTGAAATTCATTAGCGATATGCGTTTCCTATTGCTTATCTTTGCCTGAAATGAGGGAAAATCTGTACTGTGAAAACTCCTCATAAGTAATTAAAACTAAAAGATATATGGCAAAGAAAGAAACAGCTGAAGGCGCAGGTCTTCAGAACGCAGGGCTGAGCGAGAAGCTCAAGGCATTACAGGCTGCAACTGACAAGATTGAGAAGAGCTTCGGAAAAGGTTCCATCATGAAGTTGGGCGATGAGAGTGTGGAGAATGTCGATGTCATTTCCACCGGTTCAATAGGACTCAACGCCGCTCTCGGCGTAGGCGGTTATCCGCGTGGCAGAATAATCGAGATATACGGTCCGGAATCGTCCGGTAAGACAACACTGGCAATCCATGCCATTGCACAGGCCCAGAAGAACGGCGGCATTGCTGCGTTCATCGACGCCGAACATGCCTTTGACCGCTTCTATGCAGCCAAGCTGGGGGTCGATATTGACAACCTGTGGATTTCGCAGCCTGACTGCGGTGAGCAGGCTCTGGAAATAGCCGAGCAGCTTATCCGTTCAAGCGCCATCGACATCATTGTCATTGACTCTGTTGCAGCACTGACTCCTAAGGCTGAAATAGAGGGCGATATGGGTGACAACAAGGTGGGCCTGCAGGCACGCCTCATGTCACAGGCTCTGCGCAAGCTGACATCGGCCATCAACAAGACCAACACCACGTGCATATTCATAAACCAGCTGCGTGAAAAGATCGGTGTCATGTTCGGCAATCCTGAAACCACCACCGGCGGTAACGCGCTGAAGTTCTACGCATCGGTCCGTCTTGACATCCGTCGTGTGACACAGCTCAAGGATGGTGACAGTGTGATAGGAAACCAGGTGCGCGTCAAGGTTGTCAAGAACAAGGTTGCACCTCCATTCCGCAAGGCCGAGTTCGACATTATGTTCGGCGAGGGCATTTCAAAGAGCGGCGAAATTGTTGACCTGGGCGTCGAGTACGGCATCATCAAGAAGAGCGGCTCGTGGTTCAGCTACGGCGAGACCCGCCTGGCTCAGGGCCGTGACGCCGTGAAGCAGCTCATGCAGGACAACGAGGAACTGGCCGAAGAATTGGAGCAGAAGATCATGTCCGCCATTCTGGGCAACCCCCAGGAAATCGAGCCCGAAGATGACGACGAGGTTCTGAACGACTGATTTTCCCTATGTCATTTCTTCATGAAATGCAACTTGTCTCCGCTGCTCAACTTCTCGATTGAGTAGCGGAGCATTGTTCTGGGCATGGTGGTGTAGCGTGTCTCCAGCCAGTCTTTCATAAGCTGTTCGTTGTGATTGCCGACTTCGCGGACCAGCCAGCCTGCTGCTTTCTGGAGCAGGTCATGCATCGGTCCCGGCTTTGACAGCAGAATGTCGGCTATGGCAAGGGTGTCGTCAAACTGGCCGGCACGCACAAAAGCCATTGTGCTTACAATGCCTATGCGCTGCTGCCAGATGGTTTTCCCGTTACGTGCAAGGTCGTACAGAATGCTTCGGTCTTTGTCCAGAAGCCATGGTCCCAGAATTTCATAACAGCTCAGGTCCACCAGATCCCAGTTGTTAACGTATGCGGTGTTGGCAAAGTAGAAGTCAACGCAGCGTTGCCTGAGAGCCTGATCCTTGCGGGCGTGTTTGAATATCTGCACCAGTGTCAGCAGGGCGGCAAGTCTGACTTCGTGATACTGGCTTGCAATACATTCTTCAAGGTCATCAAAACTGATGTCCTTCCATGTTTCCTTAACTATGGCGCGTGTGACTGGCACCTTGATGCCGAGAAACACATCGCCTTCGCCGTACTGGCCCTTGCCGGTCTTGAAAAAGCGCGACAGCCCTTCAACCTGTGAAGGGTCGGCGTGGGCATTCATCATTTCAAGCAGTCTGTTCATTGCAGGTCGTAAATTTCAGTAAGTTTTATTCTTTCCAGCCTCATTGCAGTACGTCATGGGAATGAAACTCCATTATTCTGACCGATGTGTCCATAGTTAGAAGCGCCAGAACAGTCCCAGATTGACGGGGTAGTCCAGATAATATTCACCGTCGTATGACAGTACTGCCGCTCCGGCCTTCAGACCTATGCCGAAGTGGTCGGCAATCTGGAAATCGTAACCTAGCTGGGCGGCGCAGAAGTTGTCATCGTTTGCGTAGAAGGCTGGCTTGCCGTTCAGCGTCATTGAGAAATTGCCAAGGTCAAGACCGGCGCCGATGCTCCAGGTGAAGCCGCCGTCAAACATGCCGTACTCATTTGCGGTGCCGTTTGTGCCGCCAAGGTCAGCAAACAGATTCCAGCCGCCTTTGTTGCCGAAACGGTATTTGAACCGGACCACATCGCGCATGTATCCGGAATCAAAGAAATACTGTATCTGCGGATCGATGGAAAAATACGGATACCTGGAATCTGCAACGTTCCAATAGTCGCTTACAATGACTCCCATGCCTATGCCGGCTGCGGCTACTGCGGCTATGCCGAGCAGCAGGTCGTCGGAGTCAAGTTCCTTCAGGTCTATGTCGTCGGCATCGGGCCTCCATTTCTTCAAGTGGTCCGGCAGGTGTCTGCCGTCGTAATATGCGGCCCTGTGCAGATTGTCAAACCAGAACACGTCGGTGTATATGTCAAAAAGGTCATACAGCAGCGAATTTAGCATAGGGTCGTTGGGGTTGTCTGTGGTGTATCTGGCGCCCTGGGCATCGGTCGCCGTATAGAAAAGGTCCTCTATTATCACTTTCTTCACGGCTTTTTCCACTGGGACGGGGTCGTGCAGTTCGGCTATGGAATCGGCCATGTAGAGGTCGTAGTTTTCTGACAGGCCGCCACCTTTGTACTTGAAGTGGAACCGCGCCGTGACTTCGGCCGGAAAGTTCTTGTACATGGTCAGATAGTACTTGCCGTCATCGGCTTTCCTGACTTCGCCCCATACTTCGAGGTTTCCTGACGATGCCCATGAGACCGCGGTCATGAGCATTGATACTATTATTGCTACTGTTCTTTTCATATTTACGTATGTGGCAACTATTGTCATGCAAAGTTAGCTGAAATACTTGAATTGCATAGAGTGTGGCGGTCTATGTTTATGACAGTTTGGCAGAAAATGTCAGTGGTGACCTGCATGTTTTGGCACATTGCTTATGCGTTTTGGCACATGACCGATGCAAATAGCCGTTGGCATGCCGTTTGTCCTTAATGTGGTGTCGGTGCGAACGCTGTTGGCATCGGCCCGCAAAAAGAGTATTAACAAAAAACAAATAACGACTATGGGAAAGATTATTGGTATTGACCTTGGTACAACAAACTCATGTGTATCAGTTTTTGAAGGTAACGAACCTGTTGTGATTGCCAACAGCGAAGGCAAGCGCACAACTCCTTCAATTGTAGGTTTCGTTGACGGTGGCGAACGCAAGGTAGGTGATCCTGCAAAGCGTCAGGCCATTACAAACCCTCAGCGCACCGTTTTCTCAATCAAGCGTTTCATGGGTGAGAACTGGGATCAGGTCCAGAAGGAAGTGACCCGCGTTCCTTACAAGGTTGTCAAGGGCGACAACAACATGCCTCGCGTTGACATTGACGGACGTCTCTATACCGCTCAGGAAATCAGCGCCATGATTCTTCAGAAAATGAAGAAGACCGCCGAAGATTATCTTGGCCAGGAGGTTACCGAAGCTGTAATCACCGTTCCGGCATACTTCAGCGACTCACAGCGTCAGGCTACCAAGGAGGCCGGTCAGATTGCAGGTCTCGAGGTGAAGCGTATTGTCAACGAGCCTACCGCAGCCGCTCTGGCATACGGCGTTGACAAGGCCGGCAAGGATATGAAGATTGCAGTGTTCGACCTTGGCGGCGGTACATTCGATATTTCAATTCTTGATTTCGGTGGCGGCGTATTCGAGGTTCTTGCCACAAACGGTGACACACATCTGGGTGGCGATGACTTTGACCAGGTAATCATCAACTGGCTTGTCCAGGAGTTCAAGAACGACGAGGGTGCCGATCTTACCGCCGATCCTATGGCTCTGCAGCGTCTTAAGGAGGCTGCCGAAAAGGCCAAGATTGAACTGTCATCGTCAACATCGACCGAAATCAACCTGCCGTATATTATGCCGGTTGCAGGCGTTCCGCGTCACCTTGTAAAGACTCTGACACGTGCCAAGTTCGAACAGCTGGCAAGCGGTCTTATCCAGGCTTGTCTGGAGCCGTGCCGCAAGGCCATGAGCGATGCCGGACTGAACAACGCTGATATTGACGAGGTTATTCTGGTAGGTGGTTCAAGCCGTATTCCTGCCGTTCAGAAGCTGGTTCAGGATTTCTTCGGCAAGGCTCCCTCAAAGGGCGTCAACCCCGACGAGGTTGTAGCAGTGGGCGCATCGATCCAGGGTGCCATCCTGAACAAGGAGGGTGGAGTAGGCGACATTGTGCTGCTTGACGTTACCCCTCTGACCATGGGTATCGAGACCCTTGGCGGCGTAATGACCAAGCTTATTGAGGCCAACACCACCATTCCGTGCAAGAAGAGCGAGACTTTCTCGACCGCTGCCGACAACCAGACCGCAGTTACCATCCACGTGCTGCAGGGCGAGCGTCCTATGGCCGCACAGAACAAGTCTATCGGCCAGTTCAATCTGGAGGGCATTGCCCCGGCCCGTCGTGGTGTCCCACAGATGCAGGTTACATTCGGTAAAGATGCCAACGGTATTCTGAAGGTCAGCGCCAAGGACAAGGCTACCGGCAAGGAGCAGGCTATCCGCATTGAGGCTTCGTCAGGTCTGTCAAAGGAAGAGATTGACCGCATGAAGGCCGAGGCCGAGGCAAACGCCGAAGCCGACAAGAAGGAGCGCGAAAAGATTGACAAGCTGAACCAGGCTGACTCAATGATTTTCCAGACCGAGCAGCAGCTCTCTGAGCTTGGCGACAAGCTGCCTGCCGACAAGAAGGCTCCTATTGAAACAGCTCTGAACGCTCTGAAGGATGCTCACAAGGCTCAGGATCTTGCCGCCATTGACAAGGCTATGGCCGAACTGCAGACCGCCTTCCAGGCTGCCAGCGCCGAGATGTACGCCCAGAGCGGTGCTCAGGGCCAGCCGGGTGCAGGTGCAGGCTTCCAGGGCGGTGCCGGAGCAGGCGCTCAGGCCGGTCCCCAGAACGGCGGCTCGCAGGACAAAGCCGACGTCCAGGACGCCGACTTCGAGGAGGTAAAATAATTAACAAATATTAAGATTTAAAGAAAGTGTAAAACGCTGTAGTTCAGTGATATAGCAAATGTTAAATTTTATTCAATAATTAAAATAATTAACGTTAGAGCGAATTTTCAACTGCATTTTCAGCACATTTTCAGCGCTACAAAAATGACCTGAAGTGCAACATAATGCAACTTTCTGCAACACAGCGATACGTATGAGAAAAGCGGAGTAGATCATGGATTTACTCCGCTTTTTTTCTGTTTTTGTTGCATCTGAATGATATTTGTGTCATGCTGAATCACATGAGGTGATGGCTCATTTTCGGTATCGGACTGATATCTGAAAATGGAACTGAATTATTAAAACAAATTATTTTTATCATGGGTGCATCAAAAGTACAGTATGAGAAGGTTTGTCCGGTGTGCGGAAACCGGTTCAAAGCCAAAACGCTTTATTCCGTTTATTGTGGAACCCGATGTTCCAGAAATGCCCGGAAACTTAAAGAAAGAGAGGAATATCTGGAAACCGAAAGACAACAGCGTATAGATGAAATGTCTTTGAGCGATTACATTCCGGTGTCACAGGCAGTAGACCTGTATCAGATATCGAAATGTACCTTCTACAGGCTGATAAAATCCGGAAGACTTCAGGCCCTGGAGTTTGGTCCGCATCTTACAAGAATCAGAAAGACAGATATTGAAAACCTGACAAAAGACAGATTCATTACCGGTAAAGTGATAGCTGAAGAACCTCGTCTCTATTCTTATCGGTTTGACGGAACCGACTGTTACACCATAAGTGAGATAAATGAAAAATTCGCACTTCATGAAACGACGATATGGAGTGCAATACGAAGGAAAGGAATTCCAATCTGTTATCGCGGAAATTACGCCTTTGTTCCGAAAGATCTGATTGATGAACTGTTTTCAAATAAGAAAACCAGATGAGTATGCTTTCAAGAACAACCAGATGTACTGTCGTGCTTAGAAAAACCGAATGCTCCAACGTGTGGAGACTGATTCTGCTGAGTTATCCGGTATATGTCAACGGCAAACCGAAAAGGAAGACGGAGTCTGTCAATAGAATCATATCTACTCCAATATGGGAGAAATGTCCCAGGGGGTCTCTGTTGAAGCCGAAACGCGACAAGTATGGAATAATACAATGTCGTTCTAAGGAAGATCAGTATACCTGCAGATATGCAGACCATTTCAGAATGGTCCGTCAGCAGGAATATGACAGAATCGGCATTTTGAATGACACGGAAAAGCCCCAAAGCCGGGAACGTGACAGTCAGGACTTTATCATGTATTACAAAAATGCAATCAGGAAATACCATCCTGAGAGTGATGAGAGGACACTGTATTCCTGGAAAAGAGTTGCGCAAATCCTTACCGAATACTCAAAAGGCAGTTCGATCCCGTTCAATACGATTGATGCAAGCTGGCTGACGGGGATGAAAAACCACATTTTGAGCCTTGAATGCTCGAACAGAAAAGGGAGGGTGTCTCATAATACGGCATCGCACTATTTCTCGGCCCTTAAGGCAGGCTTGAGAATGGCATATGTTGATGGCTATCTTTCGTCCAATGTTTCTGAGATGGTTCCGAACATTACTTTTCGTCAGGGCAGACGTGAGTCGCTGACCATGGATGAGGTCAGGAAACTGGTTAGGACCCCGTGCGAGTACGATGTGATACGCAGGGCATCCATTTTCTCAATACTTACCGGTATGAGACATTGTGACATCATGACTCTTACTTGGAGCAATTTTGTTAACATTGACGGGATATGGCGAGTAGATTTCACACAGCATAAGACCAAAGCGGTGGAATACATGCCCATTTCCAACACCGCATATTCCGTTTGCGGCCCTAGAAAGGAACCGGGAAGATATGTGTTTGAGGGACTTCCGGAACCGTCATGGATAAGTAAACCGTTGAAAAAATGGATAGAATCAGCCGGTATCACCAGGAATATTACTTTTCACAGTTTCCGTCATACGTTTGCTACATTGCAACTGTCGTTGGGCACCGATATCTATACGGTAAGCAAGATGCTCGGGCATTCCAAGGTTACTACGACCCAGATATATGCAAAGATTGTGGATTCCAGCAAGGTGGCCGCAGCAAACGCCATTCAGATAGAAATCGATGATGAAATCCAAAAGGCGATTGAACCGGCAAGACGCAAGATTTAGTTATAATCCAGAATGACTGTTGGGGTGTGAGAATGCCGTGACGGTTTTCTCACATCCCTGTCATTCTATCACAGATAATCTAGATGTTATGATTCAAGTATTGATTCACAGTTGAAACGATGACCGTTTTAACTTCCTCCCAGTTGATGGGATTGAGCATCACAGGCATAGGATCGGTCTCGGCATCTTCAAAATAGGTGAGGCTTTTCAGCACTGTGAACAATTGCGCTCCTGCATATTTTTTGAGATAAAGATCAATCAGTTCGCTGAAAGAGAATTCCTTCAAAAGAAAATACAGGTCAATGAAATCTTTCTTTGTGCCACGATTTGTTATGGCAGATAATTTCATTGCAGAGATATCCTTTATTCCGGCCAATGTGATGCCATCTTCTATGACGGGATTATCAATCCAATAATAAGGATAATTTACGATATCAACCTTTATACCATCCACAATCAGGAAACGCATTGCTTTTGAAGAAGACAATGGTTTGGTATTTGCAAAATCTGAAAGTTCAATTGCAATCTCCTCGAGGGACGCATCCATCTTGCCGAAAAAATCTAGATCAATGGATTGTCTGTGTCCTAATTGTAGAGCTAATGCGGTCCCTCCGACAAGTCTGGTGCCGGCGAACAACTCAAGAGACTGAATCTTCTTCAGAAGCTCCAGTGTGTCTCGGTGTATTGTTTCGTAGTGTAGCATCGGAAAGACTCTTGCGGCAGGGATGATACAGCAGAAATGAAAGAAAGGGCCTTGGGTTCAAGGGTACGAAGATTCTGTGCAATAGAACCGATACGTGGAATACCATACCTTTGGACCAGAAGATTCCAATCACTGAATTGCCCGAATTCAAGTACTCTTCTGACTACATACGGGGCGTTGACTTCCAGGTCAATAGCGGATTTATCCACGTCCCAGAAGAGGTAATCGGAGAATGATTGTATGTATTCTCTTTCACTCATACCGCAAAGTTAAATACTTTTATGGAATACAAATAAGAATCCGTTGCCTTTGTTAAATCCTTGAAGCCGGAAGAGTGGGGGCTGCATTACTGGTTCGGTCAGCCAGTTTCCTTATATGCCCCCTACTAAACTAAACTGATGTGGAGGGCGGTTATAGAGGTGTTCGTAATGTGCAGAATGCTATTTTGTAACCCACTTATAGATATGGATATCGCAGAGAAGGTGGCAACATCCAACAACCGTACAATTCAAGAGTGATCTATTATGAATTTTCTATACGAAATTCCACACTGAAAATGTCAGAAAATATCACAATTTTCAAAATGTGCAACGATTCAAGTAGTCCTAATAAAAATGGAAACAAACTAAAGCTACAATTATCTCATTCCTCGATTTTGAGGATTTGTTTTTATTGATATTTAACGTTTTGTTTCCGATTTTGGTAAAAAATTTTCACCGTATTTTCACCATGGTTTTGTAACAGACTGAATATCAATATGTTGCAACTTCGAGGAGGTCAAATAATTTTACCAAGTAAACACATATCATCAGTGAAAGCGGTGTAAGTCTTTGATTTACATCGCTTTATTTTTTAACACCACATAAAGGGTGTTATTTTTGTGTTGTAAATATTTACTATTTGCGACATATTTTCAGCGCCACTTAAATGGGCTCGAAGTGCAACTTATGCACCCCAATTTTTAACGGGAAAATTTCATGACTGTTATTGATAACTTTCTGATAAAGAAAATTGTTTCAAAACTTTTGTTATATTTACACCATCAATAATTAAAATATGGAAGTGAAGAAATTGAATCGACTAAAGGTCGTAATGGCAGAGAAGGATCTATCCAATATTTGGCTGTCTGAAAAATTAGGAGTCAGTCAGGCGACTGTTTCCAAATGGATGACCAATTTCTCCCAGCCAAATCTTGAAATGCTCATCAAAATATCAAAAGTTCTCAATATGGATATTAATGAGTTGATTCGCTCGGAAGAAGTGAAAATCTAAAAAAACGAGACTACAGCAATAATGAATAAATTCACCATACATCAACTCCAGCAGATGCGCGAATCCGAAGACCGCGTTGAGTTCAAGGCGGGCGAGGGAGGCAATGTTTCCTACGATGGTCGAGGCAAAACCAATCCGAAGGATCGTCGCCGCTGCATCCTTGGTTATGTCATCGCCCTTTGCAACGAAGGTGGCGGTCGTTTGGTCATAGGTATGCATGACAATTATCCGCATCGTGTCACTGGCACTCGTCAGGCGCAAGATGCTATCGGACAGCTGGAGTCGGACATCTATCGCGACACAACGATTCGTCCAGAGATTTACGAGCTCTACGACGAAGAGAATCGTCGTGTGCTGGTGATTGAGGTTCCTTCACGCCCTATCGGTAAAGTCTTCAAATTTGAGGATGTACCATTGATGCGTGTTGGCGAAGAACTCAAGCCAATGTCCGATGCTATGTATCTCAAGATCCTTCAGGAGTCGGAACCAGACTTCTCCGAGAAGATATGCGAAGGACTCTCGCTTGAAGACCTTGATGAAGAAGCCATCCGTGTGATAAAGCAGGGCTATGCCCAACGTTGGAACAAGCCAGAGTTTGTGAGCACACCAACTTTGCAGGTGCTCCGTGATTTTGCTCTCATGAATAAGGATG
>JAKSIQ010000048.1 GCA_024398755.1 Bacteroidaceae bacterium
TTGCAGTGCTGCAGGCAGGCCAGCCGTACAATCTTCCCGACCGACTGCAGGGCCACCTTCTTGTCTACTTTTTGAGGCTGGTACAAAAGTGCGATAAAAGTCATCGAAGTCATTGGAAAAAGTGTAATGATACATTGAAAAGTCGTTGGAAAAAGTGTATCTTTGCCGCGGGGTAATGCTTATAATCATGTTGAGAAGAAAGATTGAAGACACTCTTGTCGAGTGGAAAAACAAGTTAGGACACAAACCGCTTGTGATAATGGGAATACGCCAATGTGGGAAGACGTTTATCGCCAAACATTTCGCTGCTGAGAACTATAAGAATGTTGTATATATGAACTTCATCAAAGAACCAAAGCGAATCAACGCATTTGTGGGTTCCAAGAATGTAGACAACATTCTGCTTAATCTTTCAGCACAGATTAAAGGTGTTAAGTTCATCCCGGGGGAGACTTGCCTCATATTCGATGAAATACAGGATTGTCCAGAAGCAAGAACCTCGCTGAAATTCTTCTATGAGGATGGCCGTTTTGACGTGATTGCAACCGGTTCATTGCTGGGAGTCCAGGGCTATGGTGATGAGGCAAGGAAAAGACGTCGGAAACTGATACGTAAAGAAGATCTGGGGATAAACTCTGTTCCAGTTGGAAGCGAAGATATTATCGAAATGTATCCGCTGGACTTCGAGGAGTTTCTTTGGGCAAATGGTTTGAACTGGGAAGTCGTTGATGCTCTCGGAAAGTTCTATCGTGAAGAAGAACCCGTTCCTGCCGGAATCCATACAGCACTGAAGAACTATCTTAATCTCTATGTTGCAATTGGCGGCCTTCCTGCTCCTATCAATGCATTCTTGGCAACTAACAATATGAATGCCGTCAGTAAGGAGTATCAGAGTATTCTGAAGGAGTATCGCGACGATATGGTCAAGTATGCTCCAGACAAGGACAAGCCTCACATCAGGGAGTGTTTCAACTCCATCCCCAAGCAACTTGCGAAGGACAATAAAAAGTTCCAATACAGCATGGTCAAACCCGGTGGCCGGAGCGAAACCTATTTGGGGTCACTCCAGTGGCTGGAAGATGCCGGCATCATCTGCCGTTGTTATAATACCGATATTACCGGACTTCCGATGGAAGGAAACGCCAAAGACAATGTGTTCAAAGTGTACACTGCTGACATCGGTATTCTCATTGAAATGCTTGGACCGGGTACACGGGCTGATATTCTACAGGGTAATCTTGGAGGGTTCAAGGGTGCAATCTATGAAAACCTTATGGCCGATACCCTTCATAAAAAGAACCAGAGCCTATACTACTTTCAAAAGGACTCCGGGCTAGAGCTGGACTTTCTTGTCCGCATGAAAGGCGAATGCGTTCCGCTTGAAGTGAAGGCTAAAAGCGCCCAAGCTAAAAGCGCTCAAACCGTCTTGAAGCATCCTGAAAAATACGGAGTCAAACAGATTATCAAGTTCGGTGACTATAATGTCGGCAGGAACGGTCAATTGCTGACTCTTCCTTTGTACATGCAATTCCTGCTGGATCTCGAGCCGGAAGAAATCGTTCTCGAACCTATCAACGCTGACGCAGTGAATGCTATGGCAAAAGAGATTTTGAATCCGTGAACATGCCACCATCACGTTCAATGGTAGGCGTATTGAATCGTTTGTCCAAGAGGAAGAGCCGGTGCTGTACGAATACTGTTGCGGTTTTGCGTTCTGCCAACGGGTAGTCACATTCTACCTGGTGTAATGGTATCTCATAGCCAGGACAAAGACGGTCACCACTTCACCGTCCACCTGATAGACCAGCCTGTCTTTGTGGTTGATCCTTCGTGACCACGCTCCGCTGAACTGGTATCTCAGCGGTTCCGGTTGATAATCACTTCCTGGCTGTCCCTGATGACAAGGTCCATGTAGTGCTTGATATTTGCTCTGAAGCCCGTTGCTGTTGTAGAATTGAAAGGTATTAAGTCTGTGAAAGCCGTTGGCAGACCAACTGGAAAAATCGCTCTCGCGTGCCCCCTGAATCGGTTGATATTGACCCCTGCCAGTTATTTGAACCGACAGGTTGTTTCGGTAGATTTGGGTTCCATCTTGGCCGATGGCGAGTTTGTGGCGATAATTGGGCCTTCGGGCTGCGGCAAATCGACGCTGCTCAGCATCCTGGGCCTGCTGGACAATCCGACTGAGGGCAGCATTGTGAAGGAACTTCCTCAGTAAGTTGAACTTTGTACAACATGCATGCCTAGAATCGCATATTATTCGTTACCTTCGAAGTGCGCTTTGGTGTTTCGCAACACAGAATCCGCATACTTGAGCACTGCATTTGCATGAAAATAAAAACAGTATCAAAAGAATACAGTCAGGTGATGCTGCTGAAAAGGCCTGCCCACCGGCGTCCCGGGAAACCATCATTTCTGATGCAGACCATAGCCAGAATAGCAGCAGCCATTGATTTGATAAAGACGAAGTTCGTTTTTGAAAAAATCAATATGGACAATGCCGGGCAAGGTCCGTGGCTGGTCCTTATGAACCATTCAAGTTTTCTAGACTTTGAAATAGCGTGGAAAATTCTGTGGCCCCACCCGTTCAATATCGTTACCACATCGGACGGATTTGTAGGCAAGGAATGGTTCATGAGATCAATGGGTTGTATCCCTACCTGTAAGTTCATCTCGGACCCACATCTGATTCATGATATTGAGCATGCCATAAAAAACAAGCATTGCAGCGTACTCATGTATCCCGAAGCAAGTTATTCTTTTGACGGTACCACTACATCGCTTCCACCCAGATTCAGCCGTCTGCTGAAAAAATTGGATGTGCCTGTGGTAATGATTACTGCCTATGGTTCATTTACTCGTGATCCCTTGTACAACAATCTCCAAAACAGGAAAGTCAAGGCCAGCGCAAAAGTTGAATGTCTGCTGACCCAGAATGACATAAGGCAGAAGAGCATAGAGCAATTGGACGACATCGTAAACAAGGCATTCAACATGGATTACTTCCGCTGGCAGGCTGATAACAAAATTGCCACTCCGGAACTTTTCAGGGCCGACAGACTTGACAGAGTTCTGTTCCGCTGTTCCGAATGCGGTGTCGAAGGACAAATGGTTGGACAAGGAACTGAGATAGTCTGCAATGCCTGTGGAAGGCATTTTTTCATGGACGAATACGGTTCTCTGCACGGAGGCACCTTCACTCATATTCCAGATTGGTACAGGTGGGAACGCGAACAGATACGCAAAGAGATAGCAAACGGCTCTTATTACGTGGAAACCCGCGTCAGAATAGCAATGATGGTGAATATGGAAGCTATATATTTTGTATGTAACGGAACACTCCGCCATAACTCATCCGGTTTTGAGCTGTCCGGAGATGATGGTATGCTGCATTTTTCACAGGGTCCGAACAGATACTACAGCGTTTACTCAGATTTCAACTGGTACGAAATAGGCGATGTTATATGTATAGGAGAATACGGAACGTTGTATTATTGTTTTCCTGAGACCCCGGATCTTGTGGCAAAGGTTCGCATTGCCGTTGAAGAGCTATACCGCCTGCATAACAGAAAAATATAGGTTCAGACTACTCTTGTGTAGTTTTCCGGTTCATCACAAGCATCTGAAGTCTGTTCTCTATATTGGCAAAACTAACGTCTGGATCATAATCAAGAGCAAGAAGTTCTATATCAGGAAACATCTCCTTGAACTTCTTGGCCACCCCACGGCCTATTATGTGATTTGGAAGACATCCGAACGGTTGAAGAATAACAAAATTCTTGCAGCCCTTCCTGGCATTATGGATTATCTCTGCCGGTATCAGGATTCCTTCGCCTGTATCGAAAGTCTGATAAATGACCGGATTGCTTTCTTTGGCAACATCTTCAATAAGGACTGTCTTCTCGTGAAGCTTTTCGTGTCTTGCTAGAAAATCCGATACCCTGACAGCAATTGTGGTCAATATATTTGTTATTGACATAAGCCTGCGTTCATAAGGCGTCCTCTTTGTTCCCAACTCTTTTATTTGTTGATTCTGACAAAAATACCCTTTCTGGATAACATCAGTCATTTTTGCCTCTATAACCTCAAAACCATTGGCCTCAAGATATCTTTCAATATCGTGGTTGGCGCCCGGATGGAAATTCAACACATATTCTCCTACAATGAGCACGGTAGGTTTCCTCCTACTGTTATCGTACTCAACAGAAGAGAGCATTTTGATTGCTTTTTTGAATGCCCTGATTTCCCCTTTAACGCCATTGCGTCCCATCTCATCGGAAAACATTTCCATACCGGCATCAAAGGCTTTGTCCGCTGAGCCCTTGACCTTTTCATATGGCCTTATTTTTCTGAGCATTTCTTCCAATGTATCTACCATTGGAAGGGCAAACAGAATCTTAAGTATAGTTTTGAGATTCATACGATAGCCAGGATGAAGATTGTGATAATCGATATCATCGTTGGTTACAATGGGAACATCGGCATATCCTGCATCATCCAAGGCTTTGCGAAGCGCTGCAGCATAATGAGTCAGCCTGCAGCAGCAAACGTATTTGGCCATACCTATAGCCACGTGATTTTTGTCATATTTGCCGGACTCAAGCGCAGCCAATGCTTCCCCTATCACTATCTGTGCAGGAAAACATATATCATTGTGAGTATATTTCTTTCCAAGTCTTATAGCCTCCTCTCGTCCCACCTCAAGCGGTATGGCAGTAATTCCCTGAGTTCTGAAGGCTGCGGACATGATTTGAGAGAATGCGTGAGAACTGTTCGGCACAAGAAGAACCCTTCCTTTGATATCCTTCTCTGTAAATTTGACTGCATAAGGGTCAGACAAAGGTCTTGCGTTCAACGTATTATCTGCCTTTCTTTTCCTTTCTACAGTTTCAATGAATGACCGCACCCTTATTCTGATAGGGCCCTGGGCATCACTCTCATCAACTTTAAGAATAAGAGGAACCTTGTTTCCTATTTCTTTCATAAGCCGGACCGCTTCGTCTGAAAGACAGGCATCGTGTCCGCAGCCGAAACTTACCAGCTGAACAAATTCAAGATGCTTGCTTTGTGCCGCTGCAATAGATCCGCTTATTACTCTTGCATGAAAATTGTTGACTATATCAAGACGTGACTTGCTCAGGTCAATGTCTTTGATTCCGGGAATGCTATCCACCGTAAGCACTGGCACTCCCATTGTAGTGAAAAGTTCCGGCAGTTCGTGATTGACAAGAGCATCGCCATGATAAGGTCTGGCAGCCAGGACCACAGCATACCTGTTTTCAGCAGTAACCTGTTCAATGATTTTTCCGCCGGCTTCCTTGAGTTCCCTGTCAAAGCTTCTCTGTGCCGCATCGGCATATGAAATGGCCTTCATACATACCGTTTTGTCTATGCCGAATTCCCTGCTCATATATTCGCAAAGCTGCCGGTCTCTGTCCTCATCAACATACCAGAAGAAATATGGAGCGTCAAAGGGTATGTCAAACAGTTTTTTGGTATCGTCAGAATTTGCTATGACAATCGGATAACCCTTAACCAACGCGCATCTGGAGAAACTTACTTTCTCTGTATTCTCCGTTGGAGTAACGGCAATGACCGGCATGAATATTCTGTCTACTCCCATCTTTGCAAGTTCTCTCAGATGACCGTGTACAAGTTTAGCCGGGAAACATTCAGTGTCAGACGGTACAGCATGAAGTCCGTTTTCATATATTTCCCTGTTACTCATGGGTGACATCTTCACCTTATAGCCAAGACTCTTCCAAAAAGTACTCCAGAATGGCATATCCTCCCAAAAACTCAGTACTCTGGGAAGACCTATCGTAATATTCTTTTCAGCATCAACCAGTTGGTACGGATAATCTTTGAAAACAAGCCTGGTTCTTTCAGCCATCATATTTACTGCCCGGTTGTTGGTGGTGTTAAGTTGCCTGATACGGGCTATGGTGTCGGCATGAGCAGGATTACCCAGTACTTCGCCTCTTTGACATCTGTTGTTGGTAACCCAGCTGTCTCCTGTAGAAAATGAGAGGATTGTTCTGTTGCAATGATTTGTGCAGTATGGACATTGAGAATTGGATTCCTGTTTGAAACTGAAATCCTTTAAGTTTTCATAATCCAGAAAAGACTTGACAAAACTCTTCCCTGCCGCACATTCCTTTGCATTGAGAGCCGCTCCTATGGCACCCATAAGTCCAGCGTACGGAGCTCTTGTCACTTTGCGTCCCACATACTGCTCCATTGCGCGCAGTACGGCATCGTTCTGAAACGTTCCTCCCTGAACTACTATCCTATCTCCAAGTGAATCAATGTTGGCAACGCGTATCACCTTTGTGAAAACATTCTCAATGATTGAACGGCATAAGCCTGCCATAATATCATCCACTTTCTTGCCATTTCGCTGCTCAGTGATGATACTGCTGTTCATGAATACGGTACAGCGGCTACCCAGTCTGGCGGGATTAACCGATGCGAATGCTCTATCTGCAATATCCTCGGTCCGAATTCCGAGCGTCTGTGCAAAATTCTCCAAAAAAGAACCGCATCCTGAAGAGCAGGCCTCATTGACCACAATATTTGTAATAACACCCTTCTCCACCCAGATGGCTTTCATATCCTGCCCGCCTATATCAAGAATGAAGCTGGGGTTGACTACATATTTTGAAGCAGCCAGACTGTGTGCTACCGTTTCAACTATATGCGTTTCGGTCCTGAATGCCTTATTGAACAGAAATTCACCGTATCCTGTAGACGATGCAGCCAAAATGTTCAGAGTTGCTCCCGCTTGATTGCATTTGTCATACATTGACAAAAGCGCATTTTTAGCAACATTCAATGGATCTCCCTCATTTGATGAATAAAAGGCATCAATGATATTTTCCTTTTCATCCATCAGAACCAGTTTGGTGGTAGTACTGCCTGAGTCAATACCCAGATAGGCATTTATTATTTGTCCTTTTGCGGGCTTGAATTCAGGAACGGCTTTCAATTCATGCTCTTTCCTGAACAGATTAAGTTCATCTACATTTTCAAAATACAACTTACCCGCATTACCATCATTTTCACTATTGTCAACAACCCTTTCAAATCTGTCTATAACTTCATCAAGAATGCAGACAGTTTCATTTTTATGGATTTCATCTATACTGAGCGCCGCTCCGTATGCCACCATCATTTCAGGCAAATGTGGTACTATGATATCTTCCTTTTTCAGGCCGAGTCTGGTTGCGAATACATCTATCAGTTTAGGATGAAAAGTCAGAGGACCACCTTCAAAGACTACCGGAGACATTATGTCAAGACCCTGTGCCAGGCCGCCAATAGTCTGTTTTGCTATTGCGTGGTAGCAGGAAAGCGCTATATCCTCTTTCCTCGCGCCCTGATTGAGTAGCGGCTGGATATCGGTTTTGGCAAATACTCCGCATCGTCCGGAGATATCATACAAGCATTCTCCCATTGATGCCAGGCTATTCATTTGGGTCACATCAATACCTAAAACCACTGCTATCTCATCAATGAATGCACCTGTTCCACCCGCACAACTGCCATTCATTCTCATATCAAAAACAGCAGGTTCACCCTTTTCATTTTCTCTGAAGAAAATTATTTTGGCATCCTGTCCTCCAAGTTCAATGGCTGTACCTACTTTGGCGTATTCATTTTTCAGTGCAAGTGAATTGGCGACAACTTCCTGTGTAAAGGGAATATTTGTCTTTGAGGCTATGATTCTTGCTCCCGAACCGGTAAGACATAATTTTACCGGCTCAGACAGCACAATGTCTTTCATTTCCTTCAACAAACTGAGTATGCTGTCTCTCTGCCTTGCATAATGTCTTATGTACTTGTGAAAAACAAGCACGTTGTCTTTAAGAACGGCAACCTTTGTTGTGGTAGAACCTACATCAATACCTATCTTGTACATTTCAATTCTCAGATTGTGCTTTTGGATAAGGATCTAACAGAATCATGTTCAGAAAGACCAGATGTTATCTGGATAGTTCTTCCGTCACTGATGCCTAACGTGACCGGGACCTGTTCCCAGTTCTGGTGGCGCTTGTTTTTTGGAGACGATGTCAGCCTCAGTACATAAGGCATATGGTTTTGATCAAAGTGTATGCATTCCTCCGGAACAGACAAGACATGTTCTGCCCTGCGGGTTACAATTCTTGCATTGGCACTGAAGCCGGAACGCAGCTGCACATCATCCGGTACGGAGGTAAGGGCTGCTTCTATTTCGAATTGCGTATAACCGCCTTCATTTCTTCCGAAAGATGAAACAGAAACAATTTCTGCCAGGACAACAGCGTCCGGAACAGCCCCAAGAACAAGAGTCAGTTCCATTCCTTTGCAGATGGACATAATATCTGTTTCATCTACAGTTCCTTTGAACACCAGCGGACCGTTGTCTGCAACTATGCACAATGGCTTGCCTATGGGGGAAACGGTTTCGCCTTCGTTGACAAAAATTGCGGAAATAACTCCGTCTATAGGGCTGCGCACTATGGATTCGTCATACTTAGGAGAACGTCCAGAACTGCCATCTACAACAATGTCACGTCTGTTCAGGGCATGTGCCATTTTCTCTTTCGCAACACTGAGAGCATTTCGGAACTGTTCGTATTCCTTGGTTGATATATTTTGACCGGCATAAAGCATTTCAGCTCTTTCAAAATCGGTTTCAGCTTGTTTCAAAGCTATTTTCTCCAATTCAATAGCAGCATTCGCATCTTCCAGCGCAAGTATGTCAGGAATGGCTTCCAATATAGCAAGGCATTGTCCTTTTTCAACCGTATCTCCGCACTTGACCGGGATTTTCGACACATAAGCGGAAATGCGTGGCTTTATTTCAACCTCTATATCTGAAGATATCTTACCTGATATAGTTATTGAAGACGCGATATCAGAATAACAGGCTTCTACATAGGAATAAATATTCCTGGGCGTTCTTGAAAACAGCCATAGAATCAAGAGCAAAACAAGTGCGAATGCAATTGATAAGTATAGACTTTTTTTGATTTTCATATTGCTTTGATTATATATCATAGAATAATTCAGAAATATTTTTGGAAATCATCTTCCGTGCCGGATAATACCCGGAAAGCACACCTCCTGCAATTATTATTGCCATCACAGACAGGACTCCTGAAAAAGACAGTTGAGGCATACCGAACAACGGATCCGACATTATCCCGTTTCTGATGAGGAAACGCAGAATTGCAATGACAATCTCTGCAGCAAAAAGCCCTATCAACGAAAAAGATACGGAAATAACCAGGCTTTCATGTACAAACTGCCTGATTATGTCACGTGGCCCGGCTCCCATTGACAGTCTGACTGCTATTTCCCCTTTTCTCTCACGGACAGAAAGAAGCATTATACCAAATACGCCAAGCAGGCTTGATATGATTATTCCTATGAAAATTACCCATACCAGTACTTTTGTTCCTTTGAACACCACCTTGAGCATTTGGGCATACTCCTGCATTCCCATGGTGTCCAACGCATACCTGTCATCGGGATTCACTTTATGGATTTTCAGCAGATATCGCATAATTTCTTCTTTTATTTTCTCATACCCTTCTGTTGTATACAATGAAAAGCCAAGAAAGGGAATTTTACCTTGTAGGCCATAAACTGCATCAGCAGTTGAATATGGAAGAAGTATGGAGTTCTGTTCGTTCCCGAACGGAGCAACGAACGGGTTGTCCTTTTTCAGAATACCTACAATAGTGTACATTATATCACCTATACGGATGTCCCGTCCACAGGCTTCCTCATCGTCGCCAAACCACTTTTTATACAAATCCAACCCAACTACACACACTTTACGTTTCTGGCTCATGTCAAGTTCATTGATAAAGCGGCCATTAACCATGGACATCTGCATCAGACTGTCCAAGCCAGGAGTAATGAACATGACATTTGCATAATCAATTTTTCCGTTTCTGTCCAAAACAGCCTGAAGACCAGAAGATAGAGAAACTGCATATGTGCCGACTATTATGTCAGGAAACTCGGATTGAAGAGAATTGAGATCTGCCATATCAAATTCCCAATGTCTGCCGGAGCCGGAACCCGAGTAGCTCATTGTAGTCGGAAGAGTTTTCAATACCACGGTTTCCAATTTCAATTTGCTTATCTCTCCTATTGACCCGTTGTGGAATATATTGAACCCTGCCAAAGAAACCAACAGTATGAACATTCCTCCGGCAACAGCGCACCCGGACAACAATGTCCTTGTCCTGTTGCGCTTCAGCACAATCATCGCGTCTTTGAACAAACTGTCTTCCATATTCCTATTCACAACCCATCGCCTGATTAATTCTGACAGATGTAGCTTTGCGTGCAGGCACAAGTCCTGCAATCAATCCGCATACAATAATGGCAACGGTGCAGGAAAGTATCAACTGCCAGCTCACGGTCATATCACCTATGAAAATCCATTTCTCATCGGCAGTGAATTTTTCCACTATTATATTGGCAATATTTAGTACGATGGAACCGAGAGCCATCCCTATACATCCGAATACCAGCATGAAAAATACCGATTCTCCAAGAATCAAACGCAAGATAGAGCCTTTTCCTGAACCGCATACCAGTCTCACAGCAATCTCTTTGGTTCTTTCTTTTACAGACAGATACACAATGCTGCTCACGCCCAGGATACCCATTATTAGGGATAACAGACCAAGAACAACCGTAAAGAGCCTTATTGAATCAAGTAATTTTTCCTGGGCTTCGATGAAATCAATAGACTCTTCAAAATGCAGCGCCGAGGCATCGTAGGGACTGATTCCTTTTTTGAAATACAACCATGACCGCATATCCTCTTTCAACTGGTACTTCTGTTTTACAGGTGTTTCCAGAATCAGTTTTATGTCGATGGAACTTACTTCATCTTCAATACCCTGCATTGCCATGGCCGTCTCAAAAGGAACAAACACCTGATTGATGTTTATTTGATGTACCGGTTTATATACACCCAGAACAATATACGGCATACTGTTTACCTCGAGAATGCTGTTGACGGCATCATCTGTGCTGCCAAACAATTGCGCAGCTATGGTCTCAGGGATAATGCATATCCTGTTCCTGCCATTCAATTCCACTTGAGTGAAATTACGACCGGCAACAATCTTAAGAGCATTGTCATTAAGTTCTTTACGATAATCGCTGACAAGCAATTGTATTGAGCTTGTCAGGCTTTTACATTGTACTATATTCTGTTTCCTTGGATATATGAATTCCGAACGGTCTGAAAAAAGCATTTGCAACTCTTGGGCATCGCTTCTTGTAAGAGGAATCATCTGCCCTTTTACGAGTCCGTTATGTGCCATTGAAGTTTCTCCCGGACTTACAGATATCAAAATGTAATCAAGCAGATAATCATAATTGGACCTGTTGCCTCTGTCAATTCCGTTCGAGGTGCCTACAACAACAATAAAGATGAACACGCCCCAAACAGTCATAAGTCCGGACAGCACGCCTCGCCTGCAGCTTATCCTGGCAGATGTCAGAATGTCCCTGAAATAATCCCTTAATGACAGTCTACCTTCTTTCATCCTTTTCAATGCGTCCGTCGTTCATTGTTATACATCGGTTCATTTGAGAAGATATGGATGTCTCATGCGTGACTATCACTATGGTAATATTGCTCTCTTCGTTGCATTTTCTGAACAGGTTGACAATTTCCTGTGTCATTCTACTGTCCAGCGCACCGGTTGGCTCATCGGCCAAAATAATTTTTGGATTCATAACCATTGCCCTGGCTATTGCAACCCTCTGTTGCTGACCGCCCGACAAATGAGATGGAATGTGTTTTTCCCAACCGACAAGTTCCATCTTTTCCAACATGTTCAGCACCCTTTCTTCACGTTCCTGTTGCGGCACTCCTCTGTAAATCAGCGGAAGTTCTACATTTTCATAGACGTTTTTGAAGGAAATAAGGTTATATCTCTGAAATACGAAACCCACATTATGGTTGCGGATAATCGCTTCCTCTTCCTTATTCAATTCTTTTATAAGCTGTCCTCTAAAACGATACTCGCCTTCATCATAGGAATCAAGAAGTCCGATAACATTCAGCAACGTGGATTTCCCGGAACCGGACGGTCCTGTCACTCCCACGAATTCACCTTCATCAATGTGAAGATTAACATTATTCAAAGCCAACAATGGCGTGTCACCCCAATATGTCTTATATACACCTTTAAGGTCTATCATTGCCTGTTATTGCCACAATCAATTCGGCATTTATCACAAATATACAAAATTATTCAAGGACTATTTTGCATCATGAACCGAAACTGTCAAAAAATTGGACGATTTTCGGGCAGAAATGCGATTTCCGCCTTTTTTTGTTTGCAGCTGCGGAGGGCATCATGATAATTTTGTGCGAAAACAAAATGTAACAGTCATGTTCAGACATTATCTGAAAATCGCTTTTCGTAACATACGCAAGTACGCGCTGCAGAATACCGTCAGCATCATAGGGCTGGCTGCCGGTTTCATTGCGCTCAGTCTGTCATCACTGTGGGTGAATTACGAGGACAGCTACGACACATTCCACAAGGACTATGACAGAATCTGGTCTTTTTA
>JAKSIQ010000049.1 GCA_024398755.1 Bacteroidaceae bacterium
TTGCACGTATCAATACCCATACTTTTTCGGGCAAACCCCATCTATGCCTTCCCCCTACTAAATTTCCACTGAGCCGTATTAAGTCATACTCCTGAGCGAAAAGGTGGCAGATGCTCCATCCTCTCGAAGAACTTGAACTCGTGACCTTCAAGCCGTACCAGTTTCAGTTCGTCCATCAGCCTGCTGATGGTGTAATACCTGACCTTGTACCCGAGCCTGCAGGCACGTTGCCGAAAACCTGTATCAGGCCTTTTCAGCGCTGTATTCCAAAGACTGACCGGCTCAGGCTGCGGCCTGTTTCCTGTGGAAAATCTTGAAGACCACCGGAACCACAACCAGAGTCAGCAGCGTTGACAATGTCATACCGCCAATAATGACCCAACCTATGCCGTTGCGCAGTTCGGCACCTGAGCCGCTTGCAACGGCAACAGGTATCATTCCTATGACAGTTGACAGGGCGGTCATCAGGATAGGACGCGTACGCATGCGCACAGCATTCAGCAGAGCTGTATCCATTTCTTCGCCAAGGGCAAGCTGTTCGTTGGCGAAATCGACCAGTAGAATGGCGTTTTTCGCAACCAGACCTATCAGCATGACCAGTCCCAGCATGGCGTAGATGTTGAGCGATGTGCCCGACAGTCCAAGAGCCAGGAAAGCGCCGAGAATTGAGAACGGAATGGAGAACATAACCACGAGCGGATCGGTCCAGTTGTTGTAAAGCAGCACCATAGCCAGATACATGAGAATCATGCTGAGCAGAATGGCCGCGCCCATGACGCTCATCGAGTCCATCATTGACTTCATGTCACCTACGGTCTCAATGCTCATGCCCATTGACTTTGCCTTTTCATCAATCTTTTCAAGGAACTGTGACGATGCCGCACCGGCGGTAATGCCAGCCACGTTCGAGCCTATGGTTACAGAAGGATTCCTGTTGTAGCGTTCTATGCGGTTAGGTCCGGTTCCAAGGCTGACCTGTGCGAACTGGTCAAGTGTGATGCGGCTGCCCTGTGCGTTTATGAACGTCAGATTCGAAACATCGTCAATGCTTTCACGATACAGGCGGTCGGCACGTATGTTTATGTCATATTCATAGTCACCGCGTACGAACTTTATCTGGGTGTTACCTTGGAAAGACATCTGCATGGCAAGACCGACGGCATCGAGCGTCAGTCCCAGCGCCGACATCTTCTCGCGGTCAATCACAACCTGCACTTCAGGCATACCGCTGCCTGTTGACAACTGCTGCTGGATAGTACCCGGAATGGAGCGCATCTGCTCAAGGGCATATTCGGCGAATACGGCTACAGAATCGGCCTGAGTGCCTGAAATCACATATTCCATAGCCGATGAGTTGCCGCTGCCATGAAGCGATGCAGCGAACATGCGCACCTTGGCATCGACCAGATAATCCTCAAGCTGTTTCTGCAACGGAGCTATGTAGCGCTTCACATGCCTGTCACGTTCCGACGGCGGAACCATTTTGACATTGATCTGTGCCATGTACGGCGTACCCTGTGTGTTCTGGTCATTGCCACCGGTCAGACCTACAGTTGTAACGCATTCAACAATTTCGGGTCTGTCAAGCAGCCACGATTCAGCCTTTGCCACCATTTGCGCAGACTCCTCTATCGAATTGTCTTTTGACATCTCTATGACAGTGGAGAATTCGCTCTGGTCAACATCGGGCATAAACTCGAAACCAATGAATCCACCGGGGAAAAGTCCGAAAATGAGCACGGTAAGCACAATGACCGATATGCCCACCCAACGCTTGTGGCCGAGCGACCATGAAAGGATGCCTGCCACCCAATCGGCAAAATCCTGCACCTTGCGTTCGAACCACATGAGGAAACGGCCGGAAGCGCGCTTTTCATCGAGATTTTCCAGTTTTCCATAGCGTGATGTCATAAGCGGAACAAGCGTAAGCGCACTGAGCAGACTGAACAGAATTGCAAATACTATGACTCCGCAGAACTGACGCAGAATGTCCGATACAAGACTGTTGGTCAGCGCAATAGGCAGGAACACCACTACCAGCACAATGGTCACGGTAATTACAGTCAGTCCTATTTCCTTCATGGCATCTATGGTGGCCTGAACCGGTGTCTTGCCCATTTCCATGTGGCGGTACACATTTTCAATTACCACAATGGCATCATCGACCAGCACACCAATAACAACGGACAGTCCGAGAAGCGACATAAGGTTCAGAGTGAAGTGGAACAGCTGCATTCCAATGAACGAACCTATCAGTGACAGCGGGACCACCAGCATCACTATCAGGGCATTGTGCCAGTTGTGCAGGAAGACCAGAATTACCAGCGTGACAAGCACAATGGCAAGAAGCAGGTCAACAAGTACCGATTTGATTGACGCGCGTGTGAACTCACTGGTGTCAGACACCATATCCATCTGCAGATTCTGGGCGGAGAATGCGCTTTCCAGTTGTGACATGGACTCCTGGACGCGGTCGCTCAGGTCTATGGCATTGGCATCGCTCTGTTTGAACACATTCAGCAGAACGGCCTCCTGCCCGTTCACACGCGACAGTTTGTTCACCTCTTTGGTGGTTTCAACCACATCGGCCACATCGGAAAGACGAATCTGTGTGCCGTTTGGCATGGTCATGAGAACCAGACCGCGAATCTCGTCCACACTGAGCAGTTTGCCAGACAGACGTATAGATGTGTTGGTACTCTCGTTTTTAAGGCTGCCTGTCGGGAAATCCAGATTCGCGGCACGGATGGCACCCATTATCTGTACAGGAGTCAGCCCGAGCGCGTTCATGGCCTCCATGTCAAGGTTGACCTGTATTTCACGCGGATGCAGACCTACCGCCTCAATCTTGGCGGTGCCGGGAATGCGCAGCAGTTCCGGTACCAGCCTGTGCTCTACAAGGTCGCTGAAATCGGCTGTTTCCAGATTGCTTGTAACCGAAAGCGTCATGATTGACTTGTCGTCAACGGTCATCTTGCTGATCATTGGTGACAGTGTTCCCGACGGCAGTTCGGCCTTCTTGGAGTCAATCTTGTTCTGTGCATCGGAAATGGCCTTGTCAATGTCTGTTCCGTAAACGAACGATACAAATACCATTGACATGCCTTCGAACGAATACGAACGCATGGATTCCACACCCTGAAGCGATGACAGGGCATCCTCAAGCTTGCGTGTGAGCGAGCTCTCCACTTCCTGGGGCGATGCGCCCGGATAGACCACCTGCACGTTCATTGACGGCGGTGTGAACTTGGGCATCAGTTCTGCCTGAAGGGATGAGAATCCCAGATATCCCAGTATGGCGATTACCAGAAAAAGCACAATCACATAGACCGGCCTTCTGATTGAAAGTTCTGATATTTTCATGACAGACTCCTTTGTTATTCAGCTTGCGCAACTGCTGTGCCATCGGCCACATTCATCAGGCCGGCAACAATGATTTCGTCGTTTTCATCGAGCCCTGACAGAATTTCCACCCTATCGCCGACCATATCGCCAAGCTGCACCTGTCTCATGACCGCCTTACCGTCACGCACCAGATACACATTGGCAGCCTTGGCACTGCCCACAATGGCCTTTCTCGGAACCAGAATGCTACCGGTCTGTGCAGTCTGTGTGAACATGACTTTCATGTACATGCCTATCTGAAGGTTTTCATCACGGTCAAGCACAATCTCGACAGGATAATTCAGACCGCGGTCAGTCTTTATGCCAATAAAGCTGATTTCACCGCTGTATTCGCGTTCAGGCGTACCACCTACAACTGTCACCTTCTGTCCTTTGGTAAGCATCCTTACCCTTGATTCAGGGACATTGCATGTCAGTTTCAACCGGCTGTCATCGACAATGTCAAAAAGCGGTGTATTCGGAGCAATGAGCGAGCCCGGTTCAACATACCGCATGTTTACTTTACCCGAAAGCGGAGCCTTGACTGTGGCATCGGCAAGACGTTTTGCGCTTACTGTCAGACGGCTCTCTGCAGCCGCAAGCTGAGTGCGTATGTTGTCAAGCTGCTGGCTTGTCACACCGCCTGCCTCGTTTGAACGGGCAAAGCGCTGCTCGTCCTTCTTCAAGGCATCGTACGCTGCCTTGTTGGCGTTGTAATCGGCCTGAAGCAGTTCCTTGTCTATTTCAAGAAGCACATCGCCCTTTCTGACAACCGAGCCCTTTTCAACGGCTATTCTGACCACACGTCCCTGCACGTCACTGACAAAATTCAGTTCGGTGAGCGCGGCAGTAACACCGTTCGATGTAAAATCGTGCGAATAGTTCTCTGACTGGACCTTCATGGTACGTACCATAACATCCGAACCTGCATCGGCCACCTCCTGAGCCTGCTGTCTGATATTGGCCTTATTGGCATACAGAAGATATGCGGCACCTGCAACAATCACAACCACAATGGCTGTTCCAGTAATCTTTTTCATATTCTGTCAGTTTATTTTTTCATCAAATCGTTAAGTGTTCCGTCTGCCTTCTTC
The DNA here is from genome assembly GCA_024398755.1 of Bacteroidaceae bacterium. Lineage (GTDB taxonomy): Bacteria > Bacteroidota > Bacteroidia > Bacteroidales > Bacteroidaceae > Colenecus. The sequence goes on from JAKSIQ010000049.1 coordinate 4,479, forward strand.
AGATCAATGAAGGCCTTGAAAGCGCCATTCAGCGCATTGACATGGTTCATCTGCGCCTGTATAAGCTGAGACTGTGCATTCAGCAGGTCTGTAAGCGACGATATGCCTTCGTCAAAATTGATCTGCGTGACATTGAACACCTGCTGTGCCAGTTCCTTGTTCTCGTTCTGAGCCGATACGGCTTTCAACTGCTGACAGAACTGCGCCGCGGCATTGTCATAATTCATGTCAAGCGACTGAGTCAGAGCCTGTTCGTCCAATTTTGACTTTTCAATCTCCAATCTGGCCTTGCGGACTTTCGATGTATTGGAAAAGCCGGTGAATACGGGCATTTTCAAATTGACAGACAGCATTGAGACAGGAAAATGATGATAGGTCTCACCTTTGAAATCGTCGCCCATGTAGTTCATCTGATAGTTGCCCACCAGATTAACGACAGGCAGATTGGCATAAACCGCCTGCTTGTACTGAAGATCCAGCATATTCTGCTGTTCCTTGAACATGCGGTATGCCGGAACCATATCAATGTCAAAACTGTTTCCAAGATTCTGTCCCATGCGCGAGTTCAGTTCATCGGCATTGAACCCAACTATTGACAAATCAGAGTCAACATCAAGTCCCATCTGCAGTTTGAGCAAGGATTTCTGAACATCAAGCACCTGTGCCATAGAACTGCGCTCGGTTTCAAGATTCGTTTTTGTAACCTTGACGCGGCCGGCATCGACCTCACGCATCAGACCGTTCTCCAAGTTGGCATTCACGGCTTCGAGCATACGGTCAAGAACGACTATGCTGCTGTCAAACTGCCCAATGGCATAATCCAGCACCTGTATGGTATAATATATCTGCAAAGTCTGGGCAATGACATCATCGGTAGTCATCTGCAAACCCAAATCGGCCATCTTCCTTGACTCATCGGCAATGGCAATAGCATTGAAAATGGAGAAATTGACTATCTGCTGCGCCACACTTGCGCCCCAGTTCGCGGAATAGTCCATACCCATTGTAACTGTCATGTACTTAGGCGCGTCAGGGTCCTGGCTGGCAGGAGGCAGCATGCTGTTCACAAAGTTAGGCATGGCGAAAGTGGTCTTCTGGAAATTGTCGGTAATACCGGCCGATGCACTCACCTGAGGCAGCATTGACCCGATGACTTCCTTCCTTGCCAAAGCGGCAGTCTCCAATCCGAGTCTGTCCTTCTGAATTGACCGGTTGTTCTGCAGCGCATATTCAAGACACTGCTCCAGCGACATCTTTTCGGAAAGTACGTCAGGAGCGTTCTGCGCACGGTCATTTGCCGTCATAACAGCAGGCAACACCAGTCCCAACAGTACAAGTCTGATTCTCTTCATCATATTGTCCATTTATGTGATTTCAATTCAGTCAGCAAGCAGAGCATGCAGGTGGTAGTCAATGACCTTGTTGAAATAATCGTCAAAATTGTAGTCCTTGTCATGCATCAACTCATTATGAAAGAAAGCGAAAACCGAAAATGCAATGTATTTTGACATCATGTCGGCATCAATCTCCTTTCTGTACCTGCCGCATGCCTGCCCCCTCTCTATGTTCGCCTTTATTCTTACCGCGAACTTTGCCTTACCGTTCTTGTGCTGGTTATTTGCCATTATCGGGTAAAAGCTCATCATGTCACGGGTGAACACATGTGAAGCCTTGCAGAAAAATGCCCACATGCCCAGTATTCCCCCCCTGAAACCTTGGGCAACATCGACCGATTCGTCAACCAGACAGTCGGTGCTATGCATGAAATCGCCAGCCAGCCTTTCAAGACATCGTTCCAGAAGAATATCCTTCGATATGAATCTGTTATACAGAGTCTTACGGGTCACACCTATTCTGTCGGCGATAGTGTCCATTGACAGTTCAATGCCCTCCACCTTGAAAAGCTCTATTACCGCATCAAGATATTTTTCCTCTTTCATCACTAGAATTTTATTTTACAGACACAAAATTACACAATATATAATACAATGTGTAAAATTTCCCATTTTTCTTGTTTTGTGTAATTTCTAGCCGTTTCCACTCACCGCGGGCGGGCTGGCAGACTGGAAAACGGCTAAGCCGTGAGTGAAACAGCCGTTTTCACTCACCGCGGGAAAAGAAATAGCCCGTCCGTGAGTGAAACAGCCCATTTCACTCACCGCAGGAAAAGAAATAGCCCATCCGTGAGTGAAACAGCCCATTTCACTCACCGCAGGAAAAGAAATGGCACGCCCGTAAGCAAAACAGCCGTTTTCACTCACCGCAGGAAAAGAAATGGCCCGCCCGTAAGCAAAACAGCCCATTTCACTCACCGCAGGAAAAGAAATGGCACGCCCGTAAGCAAAACAGCCCATTCTACTCACCGCGGGAAAAGAAATGGCACGCCCGTAAGCAAAACAGCCCATTTCACTCACCGCGGGCGGGCTGGCGGGCTGGAAAACGGCTAAGCCGTGAGCAAAAAAAGAGGGGTCCGCAACGGGACCCCTCTTACATAATATGCTTTACGCAGATTAAGCGTACATGGCAACGATAGCCTCGTACAGTTCCTGCTTGCCTGAGGTCTGCTTTGGCTCGTCAACCTTCTTACCATATTCGTAAGCCTGTTCCAGAGTCAGCTTGCCATCTTCGAAGTCCTTACCGATACCCTTGTCGAATGAAGCGTAACGCTCAGCCTTCATCTTCTTGTAAGGTGATTCTTCGAGCAGCTTAGCAGCGCACTCAAGAGCGCGAGCCATTGCATCCATACCGCTGATGTGAGCGATAGCAATGTCCTCGAGGTCTGTTGAGTTACGACGGGTCTTAGCGTCGAAGTTGGTACCACCTGTGCCCAGACCACCGCCACGGATGATTTCCATCCAAGCCTGTGTCAGTTCGTAGTTGTCAATTGGGAACTGGTCGGTATCCCAGCCGTTCTGATAGTCACCGCGGTTGGCATCGATTGAGCCGAGCATGCCGGCATCAACAGCGCAAGCCAGTTCGTGTTCGAATGTGTGACCAGCCAGAGTAGCGTGGTTAACCTCGATATTTACCTTGAAGTCCTTGTCAAGACCGTGAGCACGCAGGAAACCGATAACGGTCTCGGTGTCAACATCATACTGGTGCTTTGAAGGCTCGCATGGTTTAGGTTCAATCAGGAATGTACCCTTGAAGCCCTTTGAACGGGCGTAGTCACGTGCCATACCGAGCATGGTAGCCATGTGCTCCTTCTCGCGCTTCTGATCTGTGTTCAGGAGTGACATGTAACCTTCGCGGCCGCCCCAGAATACATAGTTCTCAGCACCGAGTTCGATACCTGCATCGATAGCGTTCTTGATCTGAACGATAGCGCGAGCTACAACGTCGAAATCAGGATTTGTAGAAGCACCGTTCATATAGCGCTTGTTGCCGAATACGTTGGCAGTTGACCACAGCAGCTTTGCGCCGGTCTCTTTCTGCTTCTCCTTGATATAGGCAACGATAGCCTTCATGTTCTTTTCATATTCTGCTACGCTTGAACCTTCTGAAATCAGGTCAACATCGTGGAAGCAGAAATAAGGAATGCCAAGCTTCTGCATGAATTCGAAACCAGCATCAACCTTGTTCTTTGCCATCTGCAGAGGATCAGCATCGGTCCAAGGGAAAGTCTTTGTACCACCGCCGAACTGGTCAGCACCTTCTGCGCAGAGAGTGTGCCACCAAGCCATAGCGAAACGCAGCCAATCCTTCATGGTCTTGCCCATGATAACCTTGTTCTCATCATAGTAATGGAAAGCCATAGGATTCTTGCTGTCCTTGCCTTCGAACTGAATCTTCTTCAGTTCAGGAAAAAATTCTTTTGCCATAATTATAAATAAGTTATTGATAAATAAAAAATTCCATTCTACTCCGCCGCCCTTGCGGGGAAAGCATACAAAGATACTCTTAAAATTCAGAATCCAAACATTTTAAACCGAAACATTATGAACAGGCTGAAAATCAGAATCCCGTCAGATACATGTTCAGAATCTTCTTCCAGCGGTCGTATGCATCCTGATACTGCTGAATCTTGGCCGATTCGGGTTCAATGACATCGATCTTCTCAAGTGAAGCGAATGCCTCGTCATTGTTGCGGTAAATGCCTGCGCCCATACCGGCACCCTTTGCTGCGCCTACTGAACCGTCGGTATCGTAAAGCTCAATGGTCGCACCGGTAATGCCTGCCAGTGTCTCGCGGAATACGGGATTCAGGAACATGTTGGCGTGTCCGGCATGAATCTTTGAAATTTCCATACCCATTCCTACCATGATGTCCATTCCGTACTTGAATGAGAACACAATGCCCTCCTGGACGGCACGTGCCAGATGATTGCGGCTATGTGTGTTGAAATTGAATCCGTGAATGCTGCAGCCTATGTTGCGGTTCTGCAGGACACGCTCGGCGCCGTTGCCGAAAGGCAGAACGCTCACGCCGTCGCAGCCTATCGGCATTGACTGTGCAATCTGGTTCATGTCGCCGTATGACAGACCTTCAAGCATGATATTCCTGCGGGTCCATGCATTCAGGATACCGGTACCGTTAATGCACAGCAGAACGCCCAGGCGTGTCTGCTTTGCAGTATGGTTGACGTGCGCGAAAGTGTTCACGCGTGACTGCGGGTCAAAGTTCACAGCTCCGTTAACACCGTATACCACACCCGACGTACCTGCGGTTGCCGCAATCTCGCCCGGATTGAATACGTTCAGTGACAATGCGTTGTTAGGCTGGTCACCGGCACGGTATGTGACAGGAGTGCCGGCTTCAATTCCCAGTTCCTTGGCTGCGGCAATTGAAACGCGGCCCTGCTCCGAGAATGTAGGACGTGTTTCCGGAATGAATGACCTTGGAATACCATAATAATCAAGCAGGAAATCGGCAACGTCGTTGTCTTTGAAATCCCACATCATTCCTTCAGAAAGACCCGACACCGTTGTGCAGGTGGTTCCGGTAAGACGCATTGCAATGTAATCGCCCGGAAGCATGATCTTGTCGATCTTTGCAAAAACATCCGGTTCATTTTCCTTTACCCACGCCAGCTTTGAAGCGGTAAAATTACCTGGAGAGTTCAGCAGATTTGAAAGACACTTGCCGTTTCCAAGTTCACGGAAAGCCTTTTCTCCGTACGGAACGGCACGTGAATCACACCAGATAATGGCCGGACGCAGCGCCTTGCCATTGCGGTCAACGCATACCAGACCGTGCATCTGGTACGAAATGCCTATCGCTTCAATGTCGCCGGCCTTTGCGCCCGACATCTCCATCACCTTGGCAGTGACTGTCTTCAAATAAGACCACCAGTCTTCAGGTTCCTGCTCGGCCCACCCCGGCTTCACAGCTTTGATAGGCGCCTCAGAATCAGGGTAAAACGCCTGAGCGACACTCTTTCCAGTCTCAATTGACACAAGACTCGCCTTCACCGATGAGCTGCCTATGTCATAACCTAAAAGATACCTTTTCATTATAATAGTACGTTATCGTTTGTAGCATTTGTAGTAATTGGCAAATTTAGGCAAATAATCCATGAAGTCAAATTTTTCTCAAATTAAGTGACCGTTAAAAATAGTTTCAGCACAGGCACAGAAACGCATAAAGGCAAAAAAAATTCCATTATTGTTTACGTGTTTCAAAATAAACAATATATTTGTAAACCTCTTTTGGGGAAAGCATGGACAATATCATTCCGGATAAAATCAAAAACGCCCGTCTGATCAGAGGCCTGTCAATGGACCAGCTGGTGGCACGGATGGGCAGCCGCGCCGTAAGTAAAATGGCAATATCCAAAATTGAGCGCGGACTTATGCAGCCGTCACAGCAGACTCTGTCGGCCATTGCCGATGCCTGTAACGTTCCCGTTGAATTCTTCTGCGAAAGCAGTTTCACAATAGGCAAATTGGATTTCAGATTCAAGGAGGGCACCCCGATACGCAAACGCCGGGAAATTGAGGCGCAGGTAGTTGCCGAAATCCAGAATTACATGGATTTGAATTCCAACATACCGGAACAGATTCCTTTCAAAAATCCACTGAAAGGATTCACAGTCCGCAACTACCCCGATCTGGAAACCGCCGCCCAAACCATAAGGAAGAAATGGTACATAGGCAATCAACCAATATTCTCGGTATATGAACTGCTGCAGTCATACGGAATCCACATTATTGAAACAGATATTGACGACAAGAACGTAGATGGAGTATCGGCCTACATAAACGGCCATATACCTATTATTATAGTCAACACCCGCAAGAACGAAACAACCGAACGCAAACGCTTTACCGCCCTGCATGAACTGGCCCATCTGACCATGAAGTTCAAACCAATGTCCGATGACGAGTTCCAGGCATACCAGAACGCCCTGCCGCAGTTGCCTCACCATGTCACCCTGAAATGTCCTGACACAGAGCGTCTGTGCAACAGCTTTGCCAGTACAATGCTGTTACCGCAGGAAAGCGTATTCCGCCGCATAGGAACATCACGCTCCGATATCCATCTTGAAGAATTCATAGACATCCGTAACACCTACGGCATAAGCATTGCCGCCACAATCCACCGTCTGCAAACCCTGCAGGTAATAGACGACGCCCATTACCACCAATACTACGAAGAAATAATAAAGCCCAACGAACTTGAAACAGGTCTTGGCAATTTCCCCATACAGGAGCACGCCACCACCCCTTCGCTCATCAGGCTCCGCCTGAAAGGCCTCTCGGAAGTGGAATAACACAAACAATCTCAAAAAGAAAACAAACGCATATAAGCATACACGTTATGACCGACGAACAGAATTTTGTCATCTATAACTCCGAAGACGGCAAGGCATGTGTTGCACTGATGGCACGCGATGGTAAAATCTGGCTGAACCAAAACCAGATGGCCGAACTTTTTTCCACCTCCAAGCAAGTTGTAAGCCATCACATGACTAACATTCTAAAAGATAGCGAATTATCCTCAGAATCAGTTGTCAAACAATATTTGACAACTGCCTCTGACGGAAAATCATACAATGTCACATATTACTCTCTTGAAATGATAATTGCCGTTGGCTATCGTGTCCGGGGCGTGCGCGGAACACAATTCCGCCAATGGGCTACACAACACTTGTCGGAATATTTGGTAAAAGGATTCACAATTGACACTGATCGGCTTAAGAATCCGGATGGAAGACCAGACTATTTCGATGAACTGCTTGCCAAGATTCGGGACATCCGTGCTTCGGAGAAACGCTTCTATCAAAAGATACGGGATTTGTTTGCTCTTAGCAGTGACTATCGTTCCAATGACAAATCGGCACAGATGTTCTTTGCTACAACCCAAAACAAACTGCTGTATGCTGTTACCAATCAGACTGCCGCTGAAATAATCTCTGCAAGAGCCAACGCAAACGAGCCCAATATGGGATTAACGTCTTGGCAGGGAAGCATAGTAAGACGTGGTGATATTGTAATAGCCAAGAACTATCTTTCGGAAGATGAAATTGACACACTGAATCGTCTTGTAACCATATTTATTGAAGATGCGGAACTAAGGGTAAAAGGACGTAAAGACCTCACATTGGATTATTGGAAAAACAATGTTGACCGCATCCTGGAATTCATAGAAAAACCCATTTTACAGGGAAATGGAAGTGTCACAGCCCAAGAATCTGAACGTATTGCAAAAGAACAATATGAATTGTTTGATGCTAAACGAAAGAAATTTGAAGCCGACATGGCCGATGCCGATGACATCAGATTATTGGAAGATATCGAAATACAATATGGAACAAAAAAGACGAGCCGCAAAGCGGCCCGCACTTAGATGTTTTCACAACGGAATAATCCTTATTGTGAATAGCTTTCATTTGTTATATCTTTGACTTTCTGGAACAACTAGATATATGTAGTACACAGACAGCCAATAAATTACACAAAGTTCCAGAATTTAAA